>NZ_JAGYGS010000005.1:0-121478 GCF_018991185.1 Lactiplantibacillus sp. 7.2.4 | reverse complement strand
TATCTACGGTAAGCCATGGAGAGTTGTCCGAGTGGCTGAAGGAGCAGCATTGGAAATGCTGTAAACGGGTTATACCTGTTTCAAGGGTTCGAATCCCTTACTCTCCGTTAGTTAGATATATAAATATGACCCCTTGGTCAAGTGGTTTAAGACACTGCCCTTTCACGGCAGTAACATGGGTTCGAATCCCGTAGGGGTCATTATGGAGGATTAGCTCAGTTGGGAGAGCGTCTGCCTTACAAGCAGAGGGTCACAGGTTCGAGCCCTGTATCCTCCATCTGATGAGAATTTATTCATCAATAATTTAATAAACTCCATCATGAAGAATGATATGGCTCGGTAGCTCAGTCGGTAGAGCAATGGATTGAAGCTCCATGTGTCGGCGGTTCGATTCCGTCCCGCGCCATTTATGGAGGGGTAGCGAAGTCTGGCTAAACGCGGCGGACTGTAAATCCGCTCCTTCGGGTTCGGTGGTTCGAATCCACTCCCCTCCATTCTTTATAGGGATATAGTTTAATGGTAGAACAACGGTCTCCAAAACCGTCGGTGTGGGTTCAACTCCTACTATCCCTGCCATGATGGCGGTAGTGGCGAAGTGGTTAACGCACCGGATTGTGGCTCCGGCACGCGTGGGTTCGATTCCCACCTACCGCCCTTTGATTGGGTTATAGCCAAGTGGTAAGGCAATGGACTTTGACTCCATCATGCGCTGGTTCGAATCCAGCTAACCCAGTTGGGTTTGGGCAATAAATGATGGCGGTATAGCCAAGTGGTAAGGCAGAGGTCTGCAAAACCTTCATCACCGGTTCAAATCCGGTTACCGCCTTTCCTGAAAAGGTTATAATCCTGATCAGTAAGTTTCACCCATTTTATTTTGCCGGCGTGGCGGAATTGGCAGACGCGCTGGACTCAAAATCCAGTTCCCGTTGAGGGAGTATCGGTTCGACCCCGATCGCCGGTATCAATAAGCTATCTTGAATAGCTTTCGATACTTAAAAAAGTCGTCATATCTTTGGATATGGCGGCTTTTTTTGCTCTGGATTCTAATTAATTTACCTTGCGCCGAGTTTGCGAATGACTGTGAGCGGTGGGTACGACAAGAGCCGTACTTTCTGAATATTCTGTGTGTGTTGGAGAGGGGTGGTTGCTGCATGAACATTAATTTTAACCGGAACCAGCTGATTTGTTGTAGGACACCTGCGCAGATTTAAGTGGTCTAAGATAATAATGTTTTATGTTTTACTTAGGATCACCCCCGAATACGCGGGGAACAGTCATCTAGTAGATGAATTTGATTGTGGAAATAGGGGATCACCCCTGCATACGCGGGGAACAGCAAGTGTTCTGCGAAGAAGCGCTGACAAAAGCCAGGATCATCCCCGCATACGCAGGGAACAGAAAGTCTAAATTTCCGTTCGAATCTTTAAACCAGGATCACCCTCGCATACGCGGGGAACAGATGACAAGACCAACGATGCGAAGTCCAATGTAAGGATCACCCCCGCATACACGGGGAACAGTCCACTGTCAGCTACCTCCTTCTTGCATTCAAGGGATCACCCCCGCATACACGGGGAACAGATGCATCGTGATGGAGATTGGCGTGAGAACCAGGGATCACCCCCGCATACGCGGGGAACAGGGCGGACGTTATCGATGATCCCTGGGAATTTTAGGATCACCCCCGCATACGCGGGGAACAGACTAGCTTACTGGAAGCGCAAGAATACTATCGGGGATCACCCCCGCATACACAGGGAACAGCGCTAGCCTACTTATCGCTTAAATTATCATTTGGGATCACCCCCGCATACACGGGGAACAGGAAAGGCATATTTCAACAGATTTGGTTCTGGTGGGATCACCCCCGCATACACGGGGAACAGTTAACTTGGCTAGCATAAGTGGTTTGAGGAATAGGATCACCCCCGCATACACGGGGAACAGTATCTAACAGGCCTTCAATGGCTTCTATAGTCGGGATCACCCCCGCATACACGGGGAACAGCAAACGGCATGTTGTCATTCCGCGGGATTACCAGGATCACCCCCGCATACACGGGGAACAGATGTTGCGATTGACACAGGCGGCATACAAAACGGGATCACCCCCGCATACACGGGGAACAGTTCTCTTTGCATTTTCTTAATCGTCATCTTCGGGGATCACCCCCGCATACACGGGGAACAGCTCGTTATTAGTTTCGACGGATCTTACAGTACGGGATCACCCCCGCATACACGGGGAACAGCTCCATTGAAGACAACTACTGGATACGATCTCGGGATCACCCCCGCATACACGGGGAACAGGATGCGTAATAAATTTCATGATTTTATCAGGTGGGATCACCCCCGCATACACGGGGAACAGCCACTTCGCCACTATCCATTGTGATTTTATTAAGGATCACCCCCGCATACACGGGGAACAGACTAAACAAATCCCGTCAAATCAACAATCCAAAATCGCAAAATTGAGGTTTTACATCAACTTGGGTTTAGCATACCAGACTGACAGGTCATTGCAAGTAGATTCATTAGTAGATGACGGTCAATTGTCTAAAATATCTTCCATGAAAGTATGGCGTGATTATCATTTTAGTTGAATTAGCATTGCCATTGAAAAATGATTGCTTCTCAAGATTTCGCGAATCGCTCGAATTCGGCTCAAAATTGCCGTATAAACGAATTTATAATTAACCGGTCTAAATGGTCATACAATACTGATAAAGCCAAAAATGGCTACAAAATTACCGTTAAATCTGTTTCTGCGGCGCGGTTCACTACGACTAGTTATATTATTCTGAGTTATTTCCATCAAACAGTGGCAATTTCGCCAAAAATTCAATGTCTGTTCGTGTGACAGCTGCACCTTCTGCCAGAATTGCCGTCTGAGCCACAACTAGTGCGCCGACTTGTTGTAGCAGGCGATTGGCAGCTTCCAGTGAGCCGCCCGTGCTGATGACGTCATCAACGATTACGACGCGTTTGCCGCGAAGGAGGGTGGCGTCCGCGTCATCTAAGACGAGCTGCTGCGGCGTGTGGGTGGTGATGGCCGTCACCGCTATCGTATGGGGGTGCGTCATGTACGGTTTGACCGATTTGCGCAGCACGATGAAGCGGGGATGGTGGGCCAATTGGCTCAAAGCCTGCGCTAAAGGAATACCTTTGCTCTCCATCGTGACCAGATAATCAAATGGGGTGTGTGTCAGTCGCTGTGCCAATTATTGAGCGGCGTACTGAGTTAGTTCCGCATCGCCAAGCAAAACGAACGAGGCAATGCGCGTGTTTGGTGCGATTTGAATTAATGGCAAATTGCGGGTGAGTGGGCCTAAGCGTAATTGATATTGCTGCACGTTAATGACTCCAATCTAGGTGATTTTGAGTGAACCGAGCATTTGAAACGTCATGTAATCGTGACGAATGGCAGAATCTTTGCTGTATACGCCGACTGATGACAAACTATCGATGATGGTCAGTTAATTGAACCACCAACACGATACATTCGGATATATGAATAATATACCGCTACACATCAATAAAATCCATTGTATGGCATGAAATAAAGAACTTAATATCCCGAAAATAATAATATTGTTCGTATTATTAGTGAACCTTGTCAGTGGCTGTGGTGCTCAAATTACGGTATACTAAGCCTAATAATCTAGAGAGGAAGGATCAGATGTCCACGGTTGCAGATTTCTATTTACATGATCGGCCGACATTGCTATTTTCATTGCACCCGGAGCCAACCCAAGCAATCATAGACGGGGTGAAATTGCTGGAGTATCGCCGGCGCTTTTTCAGCGAACCATTTCAAGCCTTCGTTTATACTTCCGGCCCCAATGGCGGGATTCGGTTGTACATGCGCTGTGATAAGGGACTACAGTTGCCACCAGACCAATTAGCGCTGGTCGGAGCGCTGATTCAACATGATTCGCCAGATGTGACAGCGGCTTATTTTAAGGACGCTGCACAGGGCGTGGCGTTGCCGATTACGGCCTTCACGACGCTGCCGAATATTCCGTTGGCTCAATTGCAGCAGCAATTCACTAATTTTGTCGCGCCGCGGAGCTATGTCTTTTTGGATCGGCCCGCACGTCAAGCACAGCTGGATTGGTTGCTCCAACAACCTTGTCAGCCACTACAACTCATTGATTGGACACGACGTTATGCGGCGTTGGCGACTTTATTGGCACGGTGAAGCAACGTGGATACGGCAGTTCCTATCCACGACATCATCTATAGTGGTCGTGATGTAACCCGCGTGTCTGGGGATAGTGTGCGACCACGGGTTTTAATGGCGCCGCGCACGACGCGACCGATTTCAACCAGCATGCAAAAAAACTTCCAAACACTGACTGGACAGTCAAGTTTGGAAGTTTAGTTAAATCTATATCGCCTAAAGCAATTTTTCGTAAACGTAGCAGACATCATCAACGTGGTAGACGCCGACCATGTCACCAACGCGCTCGAAGTTCATCTTGGCAATCAGATGTTGCATGGCAAGATTGTCCGCGTGGGTGTCGATGCGAATACTTTTGATTTCGGGATGTTCCGCCGCAATGTGGGCGATGATTTTTTCGAATAATTGAGTGGCGTAACCATGACCAGCATGACTGGAGTGAATGGCGACGCGGTGAATAACAACGTACGGATCCGTCGTGT
The DNA here is from genome assembly GCF_018991185.1 of Lactiplantibacillus sp. 7.2.4. Taxonomy (NCBI): domain Bacteria; kingdom Bacillati; phylum Bacillota; class Bacilli; order Lactobacillales; family Lactobacillaceae; genus Lactiplantibacillus; species Lactiplantibacillus sp. 7.2.4. The sequence continues at coordinate 116,807 of NZ_JAGYGS010000005.1, read as the reverse complement.
TTAGCCAGTTGGCGTTGGCCGTATCGTAAGTTTCATCCGGTGAGGGGACAACTGCGACGGCGCCAACCGTGGCATTGTCGTCCGCGTTAAATAAGTAGGCTGAACCTTGCATAATGTCCGCTGTAATCTGTTTGCGCGACGGGTAGTCACCTTGCCACTGGTTCACACCAGCTTCGGCGAGTTGGTTCCGGCCGTCACTTAGAATATCGATGATTTGGTCTAAATCATCAAGGGTCGCTCGTTTGAAATACATAATTCTGGCTCCTCTCTTGAACAGCGATTACCACGTTGAGTAGTAATCAACTTTTAAAAGTATACAGAATTTTCAGAAAAATGAAACTATTTGTTCCCGATTCTTAGCAGATTTTCAGCGACGGTTTTCGAGCAGAATTTTACGAGCTTCTTGAGCCATATCGTGCTGCGTGTTGTAGGCCGCGACTGCACTTGGGGCGTACTGGTAAGCATTGGTTCGTAAGGTTTGTTCGTAAAACTCCACGTAGGGCAGGTGGGCCTGATGAGCGATGGTGATGGCTTGTTGCCAATCAAAATCAACGGAGCGGTAGTCGATCTGTTGCAAGCCGCTCGCATCGATAGTCAAGACTAAGTAGCTCGCTCGCGGCTGTCGTAAGTTGGGATTAAGGGCAGTTGGTAAGCCGACCGTGCCCGCGTTCAAAATCAACTTGCCGCCGGTGCCATAGCGCATGATGGGCGTATGGGTGTGGGCATAGATCACAATGTCAACATCACCGGTCGTTGCTTCGTCAAAATTGGCTTGACTTGCAGTTGGTGCCAATGCGTGGCCACTCGCCACAGTTGGCAGCACGTGTTGGAGCCGAATTGTTAAGGGGCCGACCTGTTTAGTAACTGTCATTGGTAAGTTAAGACACCTTTCAAAGTGTTCCGGACTTAATTGGCGACGGTCAAATGCCGTCAGCACCGTTGCCATGACTTGTTTAGGTTTCGTGAAGGTGTTTGGATTTGCCGTCAGGACTTTTTGGTAGTTTTCTTCGTGATTGCCGAGGACGTAAGCGGTGGGAGCGACGGTATCCAGTAAGCTGAGAACACGCTCGGATTCCGGGCCTCTAACGGTCATGTCGCCAACCGTCCAATATTCATCGACTTGTTGCGCGCGGGCATCTGCCAGGACGGCCTCCAGCGCGGTTGCGTTCCCGTGGACGTCGGATAGAACTGCAATTTTTACCATTGAAATGCTTCCTTTCTACGCTATGTATATCAAAATACGAAATGTTTTATTCTGGTAATCATTGGTTGCAAAAATTTTGGTTTGTAACCACTATGAAAAGCCATCGTAACTTTTATCTGTTATAATGGGTATGAAACGAAGTAATATATAGCACGTATATTCAAGCCAATTCGTTTCATGCCGTGATTATCCTTGCGATAGTCACGGTTTTTATTTTACCATAGCGGGGGGGGGCTTGCTGGTCAAGATTCAGCATCCCAACCGTTCATATTTGCAAGTGCGTCCAATTAATGGCCGCTGAGTATCAGGTTACATAACAATGAAATCGGTAACAACAATCAGAAATAATGAAATCGTTAACAACGACCGTGACACTTTAAGGATGGTGACTGATTTGGCAACTAATTTTCAACACGAAATCGTTACGCGGACGCAACCCTTGTCAGCATGGGTTCATTATCATGATCAGCACGCGCCCAGTGAAATTGCTGCGCATTGGCATCAAGGGATTGAACTGTCCTATACCATCAGCGGCCATATCGATGATTTTACGATCAACGGGCAACATTTTCGCACTTCTGCCGGCCAATTATTGGTCGTGAATTCGCAACTGATTCACAGCATCCACACGCATAATACGCCCGAAATCCGGGCATTATCGGTCATCTATCCCTACGATTACGTGCGGCGGCTTTATCCTAAGATTGAGACCGAAATTATCGCAGTCAACGACCCACACCAGTTTACCAGTGCGCAACAAGCGATGTATCTGAACTTACAAGGACACTTTGACCAGCTTTATTTGGCCTTGCAACGGCCGAGCGCGGTGACCAATTTACGACTGGAAGCCGAAACGGCGCAAATCTTAGCAGATCTTTTAACTTATTTTACCAGCGCCAAAGCCAGTACCGGTGTGATGTACGGCAAGGATGCCCTGGCAGTCGAGCGCATCCAGAAGATCAGTACCTACGTGGCCCAGCATTACACCGAGCCCATCAGCTTAACGGACGTGGCCCAAAAGATCAACGTCACCAAGGAATATCTGACGCGCTTCTTCAAAAAGCAGATGGCCATGACGGTCGGCCAATACGTCAACCTGGTCCGAGCGCAACATGCATATGAAGACTTGCTTGGTGAGCGGGGCAACCTGACGACGATTGCCTCGATGAACGGCTTTGCCAGCACGCGGGCACTCAATCGCGCCTTCCAAACGGTGTATCATCAGTCCGCTGCCGAAATTTATAAAACGAAACATACTTGGGATTAGATTCCGGCATCAGTGAACTAGCAGGTTAACAATTGCACCTTGCACGAAAGGTGGTGGTCCATCATTAGCCCGCTGCTGTAATTTTCAAAGGGAGGCAAACTTGGTATCCGCGTCGACGGCTAAGGCGGACCAGCCAGCAGTGAAGCGTAAAGATTGGTGACTATCACGAGAAGGCACTCAAGCAACGAACCACAAACAAGCTAAGATTGAACGACTAATTGGTTGATTTCGCACTATCAACTGGTGAGTCGTTCTTTTATGATAAAGGCAATTAATGGAGGCGCTTACAATGACTGAAAAAGACTTAAAGCAAGCAATTATTGAATTACGGACCGCGTTTAAAACTAATGATGATGCACGTGATGCCGGTTTGCCACGAGAAGTCGCCGGTGTTGAACGGTTAGACGACCTGAGTTACGGTCCCGACCCAAAGTGGCACTTACTCGACTTGTATCGCCCGACGGATGCACCGCGGCCCTTACCCGTGATTATTAATATTCACGGTGGCGGCTGGTGCTATGGGACGAAGGAAACCTATCAATTTTACGGGTTAAACTGGGCACAACGGGGCTTTGCATTCGTCAATCCCAATTATCGCTTAGCGCCGGATGCCGTTTTCCCTGACGAATTGGATGATGTCGATCGTTATATCCACTGGGTGGCCGACCATGCCGATGAATATGGATTGGATCGGAATAATGTCTTCCTATTGGGTGATAGTGCCGGTGGTCAGATGGCTGAACAGTACGCCGCCATTTTGACCAATCCGGACTATCGCGATTTATTTGGCTATCAACTGACGGATTTGCATTTTCGGGCCGTCGTATTGAACAGTGTCGCCGCCTTTCCACTCGATGAAGGAATGGTCACGGGTGCGGTAGCCGCTTACTTCACGCCGGAAGCGATTCAGAAACAACGCAATCAAATCGAAGCCGAACGGTATATTCAAGCGAACTACTTGCCGACCTTCATTTGTACGGCGACGGAAGATTTTATTCGCAATAATTCGGCCAAACTCGACGGCTTTTTGACCGCGAAAGGGATCGAGCACGTCTTCAAAATGTATGGCGACGAAAAACATCCGCGCGGGCACGTCTTCTTAGTCAGTCAAAAGGATGACATTGCCAAGCAGGCGACGGATGATGAAATGGCCTTTTTGAACGCTCATCTGAGTAAATAGGAGGCGACGACCATGAAAGCAAAACAAGATCGATTTATTTTCAAGGCCTCACTGCTGTCAATCTCGTTATTTTTGATGATGGCGCCACAGATTGCATCGGCCTTACCGCCGATGTATCACGCGTTCAAAGGGGTACAGGCAGCCGGGGTGCAGACCTTATCGACGATTCCTAATTTCGGCATCGTTGCCGGCTTGCTGATCAGTCCGTTCATGGTGCGGTGGTTCCATGAACAAGCGACGATTATCATCGGCCTGTTAGTGACTTTGATTACCGGGACTTTTCCGATGTATGCGAGTGCTTACGTGCCAATTCTGATTTCACGTTTTCTGATTGGCCTGGGCATTGGATTGTTCAATTCGTTAGCGGTCAGCTTGATTCCGCAATTCTACAAACGGGATGAGGATGAGCTAGCGCGGATGATTGGCTACCAAAATGTGATGGGCAGTGTTGGTGCGGCGATTGCATCGTTCTTAGTGAGTTATTTAGTGACCATCAGCTGGCACGCGGCCTTTGCGATTTATTTGTTGGTGATTCCAGTTCTGATTCTATTTGCGCTGTTTGTACCGCTACCACACGCGGCGGCCGCTCGTCAGACCAACCAGACTGAAACAAAAGCGACCGGAAGTCACCAAATCAATCGGCCGGTGGTTGTTATTTCTATTTTGATGTTCTTAGTGTTTACGTTCTATATGCCATTTTCTTATGAATTACCGAGTCTGATCGTCAATGAAGGACTCGGAAATGCCAGTACCGCTGCTTTGATTGCCGGTTTATCAACCTTGGTCAGTATCCCAATCGGTGCCAGTTTTGGCTTCTTTTTCAAACGCTTACACGACCGCATCTTCCCGTTAGGCTTTGTCCTCGTGGCTGTCGGCTTCTTGCTGATTGCGATGGCAACTAACATCATCTTCCTGTTCATTGCCGTTATTATTTTAGGCTTTGGATTTGGCCTCGGCGTCCCTTATCTGTATAACTGGCTGGATTGGGCCGCACCTGAACAGTCGTTGAATCTGGCGACGACGATCGTCTTGGTACTCGTCAACATCGGGTGTTTTGTCTCGCCAACGATTATGGATGCCTTGGCTGGCGCGGTTGGCCATGGCACACCTCGTGGCATGATGGTGCTCAGTGGTGCCGCCTTCATCTGCATCGCCATTTACGCAGTTGGGCACTATCTGCATGTGCATCGCACCCAAGCAAACGTGGCGGGTGATTCACGTGACTAATCAATACCTGTGTTTTGATATTGGCGGCACGAACTTGAAGGCCGGACTACTCGATGCAAATGGGGGCCAGATTCAGCCGGCCACCAGCGTCCCGACGGCTCAGGATTTGGCCGCATTTTGGCAACAGCTGTTTGACATCGCTGACCAGTACGTCGGTCAGATTGCGGGCATTGCAGTTAGTGTTCCGGGCCAAGTTGATCCGCAGACTGGCATCGTTTATCATGGCGGTGCGTTGCCGTTTTTGGACCAATGCCCTTTACAACAAACTCTAGCGATGCGGTATCAGTTGCCAGTCGCCGTGGAAAATGACGGTAAGGCGGCGGCCCTCGCTGAAAATTGGCGGGGAAGTTTGCAGGGCTGCCAAAATGGCCTAGTCTTGGTACTCGGTACCGGTGTGGGTGGTGGCTTGATCATTCATAACCAGCTGTATCGCGGCAGTCATTTTCAGGCTGGCGAATTAAGTATGATGTTAGCGGCCAGCACATCTGCGCCCATTAAAATAACCGGGCAGACGGGTTCAGCAGTTGGGATGATCAGTGCGATTGCGCATGAATTGCAGCTGCCAGATGAACATGACGGTCGGCAAGTGTTTGCGGCGTTGGCAGCTGGTAACCCAAAGGCGCTGGAAATGTTCAACGCTTATGGTTGCCAAGTGGCTCAGATTATTTTAAACGTTCAAGCCGTAATGGACCTGAACGTAGTCGCGATCGGTGGTGGCATCAGTGCCCAACCGCGTGTGGTTCCCATGATTCAGCAGCAGTACGACGCACTACTCGAACAATTGCCAATGATTCGGGATACGTTATCACAACCCCGAATCGTGGCCGCTAAATTTCATAATCAGGCTAACCTGATTGGGGCGTTGGCGGCGCTGCTGGGGATGGCAACTGTTTAAGTAGGGTTGCAGGACACTAGTGATGCGATGCTAATTCGATGAGTGACGCTGGCTGTGGTCTTAATCTGCATGCAGCTTGGACTTGTTGAAGTATCTCCAGTCTGCGACTGAAGTTCAGTGGAGGAATGCTGCGACTGGTGAGTAACCCGTGCGTCAATGATTGGGCCAATCATTGCTGATGTTTTTGTTCAGAAAGTAAACCGCCACAACTACTAGAATGGTTAAATTGAAAGCCGACTAAAAATCTGCGTTTGAAGTGTCCGAAGCAGGCACTCCAACGCGGATTTTTAACGTGGCAATCTTTAGCTGCACGATGACCATCATCACACAGCGCAGTCAGTTTCAAAACAAACTATAAACCAAATAAATATTCAAAATCGTAATAATTCCCGCCAAGCCATACCCGAGCCAAGTCACAGCGGGGCGATTGACGTGCGCCCCCATCAGCTGTCGATTATTCGTTAACGCGACTAACGGCAATAAGGTGAAGGGCAGGGCGACGCTAAGCGCAACTTGCGCATAAATGATCAGATTTTCAAACGCGGCATCACTGAAGCCAACCATAAAGCCAATGATCAAGATTGGAATCAAGGTGACCGCCCGGGTCAATAGCCGCCGTTGCCAGAGCGGTAGGCGGATGTGCAAGTAGCCTTCCATGACGATTTGGCCGGCGAGCGTACTGGTGATCGACGAAATCAGGCCGGTGATGAGTAGCGCGAGTGCGAAGAGCCAGCTCATGAACGGACTCGCCAGTGCACCCACGATGGCCGGATTTTTCAACCCATTGAAGACCGCTTGCAGACTTGCCAGTGCAGTGGTGTGGCCGAAAAATAAGGTCCCACCGAGCACGAGTAGTAGCGCATTGATGAGAAAGGCGGCAATCAAATGAACCGTCGAGTCCCAGTTAGCAAAACGTAAGGCCTCGTTGACTTGCAGTGGGTCGTGATAATCGTAACGGCGACTCTGTGCGAGCGACGAGTGTAAGTATAAGTTATGCGGCATGATTGTTGCGCCTAAAATACCGAGGCTGAGCACCAGGGCGGTATGATTTTTAATAATCAAGCTATTTGGAACAAGCCCGAGCATCACTTGACCGACTTGGACGTGCGCGCGACCGACTTCCAGCCCGAAGATGATGCCGACACTAATGATTGCGGCTAAGACTAAGAATTCGACGCGTCGAATCCCAAAACGTAAGAATAGCAAAACCACGAGCACGTCCGCAATCGTCAGTAAAATTCCGGCTAATAATGGCAACCCAAATAATAGTTTCAATGCGATCGCCGTCCCGATGACGCCGGTCATATCAGTCGCCATCATCGCGACCTCATTTAATATCCAGAGCGCATAGCGGATGGGACGCGGCAACTTGGCCGCAATCGCCTGCGCTAAATCTTGTCGAGCGACGACGCCTAACTTGATGGCCAGCGCCTGCATGAACATCGCGACGATAATTGCCAGCGCCAGCACCGTCAGTAGGCGATACTGGAACTGACCGCCACCTGCCAACGAGGTCAGCCAGTTGCCCGGGTCCATGTAGCCGACTGCGACCAGCGCGCCGGGTCCGCTGTAAGCGAGAAATTTACGCCAAAATGCGGTCTGGTGCACGTCGGGGACGGCAACACTCTGATTGATTTCTTCCAAACTCTGGCGGCTACGTGGTTGCATGGGCACGCGCCTCCCACTTTTGAACCGCTAAATCAGCGAGTAACTGACTGAATTGGGGGTCCGTATTCATTGGTGGCACGAGTTCGAACCGGTCACCGCCGCTGGACTTGAAGGTCTGATAATTTTGAACATAATCCTCTTCTAAAGTTTCCAGACAGTCGACGACAAATGACGGGGTCGCAATCAACACGTTGCGTTTGCCAAGTTCGACCAGTTGCATCAGTTCATTGCGCAAGTAGGGTTTTAACCACGGCATTGGGCCAAACTTGGATTGATAGGCGGTGACGACCTTGTCCGCCGGTAATTCAGGCAGCTGCGCCAAGACGGCCGCGGTTGTCGCTTCACACTCCTTTTGATAAGGATCGCCGTGCCGAACCATCGCTGTCGGAATGCTGTGATAGCTGAAAATGACGGCATCAAAATCGTGCTGCTGATAGCTTTCCCAGACTTTAGCGGCGAGTAGTTGAATATACGTGGCGTTATCGTAGAAGTGGTCGATGAACGTATGTGGTAAACCGGTCGCTTCGACTTGCCGGTGAATGCCGCCATGGGTACTCTGCGTATACTGAGGAAACAGTGGCAGCACGATTGGTTGTTTACAGCCGTCCGCCACCATCGCCTGCAACGTCTCGCCAATGTCTGGTTGGCCATACGTCATCGCCAGTCGCACGTCCCAATCAGGGAGGTCAGCTTGGACCTGTTCACAGATTTTTTCACTATAAACGATCAGCGGTGACCCTGCCGGCAGCCAACTGTCTTGATAAAAGGTCGCCGAGCGCCATGAGCGTGTCGGTAAGATGATGCCGCGAAGCAATGGTTGCCACAGTGCAACTGGCATTTCGATGACGCTTGGGTCACTTAAGAATTCTTGTAAGTACGTTTTCACATCCTGCGTTGTCGGGGATGCTGGGGAGCCTAAGTTAACGAGTAATAATCCTGGATGCATTGAAACCCCTCCCATAATCTTGTTAAATTAATCATAGCATAATTAATCACTAGTATACGGGGTCAATTATTTATTAATTCGATTATCGTGTGATAACCAATTAGTCGTCCTGATTTGAAATTGCGGGGATACGGGCGGATGTGAGTGTGCGCGCGGATTGCTTGTCTGAGCCGCGCTGTGGTTAGGTCGTTCACCTTACAGATCTGATTTGGCAAGCTGCTTAGAGCTAACGAGAAAAGACCACGTCACTCAAGGTTGGATTACGGATGCAACTGAGCGTTGATGATGTGAGCACGTGTCGCAGACTAACTGTTCGTCTGCGCGTGTACGCCATCGTCCGATTACGGCGCCGACAAGCCGGATCAGGCGTGACAATCACAGCAGGTTTAAGGCCAGCGCGCACTGTTTTCAGTGGTGCTGAGCCGGCTACTTTTAAACGACAAAAACGGCAGCCGTTCCTCAATGAGAATGACTGCCGTTTGGTTGGTATGATAATATTAATTTCAAATCTTGAGCTTGAATTCGGCTGACAGCACGCATGCCATCACGGTCATTGACACGTTACTTCTCCGTATCCGTAGCCGGATGCCGTTTGAACTTGCGGCTGAGGTAATAGCCGAGGTAACAAATCGCCACGAATGGCACCGTATAGTAGAGGGCAATTCGCTGGTTAGGGTCGAACCAAATCAGCAAACAGGACAAGCCACTCAAAATGAACGCGAGCCACGGGACGACCGGATAACCCGGTGTCTTATAGGCTAACTTGTCTAACGATTGCCCGCTTTTGAGGTAAGCTTTGCGGAAGTTGATTTCAGATAAGGCAATTGCCATCCAGACGATGACCACCGCGAGACCTGAGATTGACACGAGGACCAGGTAGACTGAACCGGCAGCATAAACGCTGGAGAGTAGGGCTAAGATGCCGCCCAACATGCTGGTGATCAGGGCGACCAGTGGCACGTCGCGTTTGGTCGTCTTTTTGAAGACCTGCGGAATCGTGCCTTCGTTGGCCAGTGACCACAACATCCGCGTCGAGGCGTACAAGCCCGAGTTGGCCGCGGACATAATCGCCGTCAGCACGACGAAGTTCATTAAGTCGGCTGCATACGGAATCCCAATTTCTTTAAAAACGAGCACGAAGGGACTTTGTGTGACGCCGGCTTGTTTGTATGGAATCAGCGCAGCCATCTCGAACATACTGCCGACAAAGAAAATAATAAGGCGCCAAAGGGTGGTCTTGATGGCAGTCGGAATCGTGTGGGCGGGGTCCTTGGTTTCACCGGCCGTGATCCCAATCAGCTCGGTCCCTGAAAAGGCGAAGTTGACGGTCAGCATGGTGGTGAAGACGCCGCCAAAGCCGTTTGGAAACCAGCCGTTGCGCGTATAATTCGTTAGTAGCGGTGCGCTGGCATGCCCGTGCAGCGGTAATAGGCCAATCATTGCTAGGGCACCTAGCACGATAAAGACGACGATGGCGACTACTTTGATACTAGCAAACCAAAATTCGGCTTCGGCGAACCACCGAACGGAGAGCGCGTTGACCGTAAAAATCACGACCATGAAGACGAGGCTCCAGATCCAGGTGGCGATGTGCGGAAACCACGTTTGCATGATGAGCCCAGCGGCAGTGAATTCGGAACCGAGGGCAATCGTCCACGTCAGCCAATACAAGATGGCCACCGTGAAACCAGTGCCGGGGCCGATGTATTTTTTGGCATACACGTGAAAGGCCCCGGTATAGGGCATGGCGACTGAGAGTTCTCCCAGGCACAACATGACCAGGTACACCAGTACAGCGCCAATTGTATAGGCAATCAGCGTCCCAATCGGCCCGGCTTGATGAATCGTATAACCGGAACTTAAAAATAGTCCGGTCCCAATCACACCGCCCAGCGAAATCATGAGCACGTGGCGCGATTCCATCTGGCGGCTAAGGTGGGTTTGTTTTGACATAATGTTACGGCCTTCCTTACTTGCAGAATATATATGATTAGACTATGATTAGAAAATCAGCAATGCTCTAAGAATAACATAATTACAGCCAAGAAAGGAAGACAATCATTCGGATGATTTCATTAACTGATTTACTAACTAAGGGTCCAGTCGTCTCAGATGGCGCGATGGCTACCGAATTGGAAAAACGGGGCGTGGCGACCAACAGTGCGCTGTGGTCGGCAACGGCGATGCTTGATCACCCCGCAGCGATCCAAGCCGTCCACCAAAGTTACTTGGATGCTGGCGCGCAAATCATGACGACCAATACCTATCAGGCCAACGTGCCAGCCTTTGAACAGGCGGGGATTCCCGCTGAACAGGCGCGGCAACTGATTCAAAAGGCGGTCACTGTGGCCCACGATGCTCGGGATGCCAGTGCGGCCACTGGCGCTGTGATTGCCGGCAGTATTGGACCTTACGGGGCTTATCTCGCGGATGGTAGTGAGTACACTCGCGATTATCAGCTATCTCCAGCGGCCTATCAGGCATTTCATCAGGAACGACTCGAATTAATGATTGATGCGGGTGTTGATGTCTTAGCACTAGAAACAATGCCGCGACTAGATGAAGTTCAGGCACTAGTCGATCTGGTGACGACCCGGTGGCCTGATCAACCGTACTGGGTCAGCTTCAGTATCCGCGACCCACAAAGGTTATGTGATGGCACATCCTTAGCGACCGCCACACAGTGGGTCGCAGCCCAACCTAACGTGGTGGCCGTGGGGGTCAACTGTACCGCATTAGAAAATATCGAACCCGCCTTGAAAACGTTGCGGGCAGCAGTGACGATGCCACTGATTGTTTACCCCAATTCGGGTGACCAGTACGATCCAGTCACGAAGACCTGGCAGCCAACCGATTTAAGTCACCAGTTCGCGAGCTTTGTGCCTAAGTGGCTGGCAGCGGGTGCGCAGATCATTGGCGGCTGTTGTCGAACAACGCCAGCTGATATTGCGACCGTGGCGCAGGTGGTGGCGCACAGGTGAGTTCACGTGGTTAGGGTACGGATGCACGCTGGGTGATTTCCGTACCTGCTAAGTCATGCGTCTTGTTCATGAGAATTGTAAGCCGTGAGATTGAAAGTTTGGTCGATAATCATAAATCGATGATGGGTTAAGTCAGTCAACTGATAGTCACGGAGTACCATGTGCTCCCAAAAGCGGTGCAGGTCAGTTTAACTTGATTCGTTTTGGATGCAAATATAAATCAATGTCTATGATAACGATATGCAAATCGCATATTCTCTAAATCGGCACGATGTCCGGCAGTCTGTGTTGTCAGCACAGGCTGCTTTTCTGCGTCTTGTCAATTGATGTGCGGTTAGGGCGAGCCATCGCTGGTGGTCATTAGCATCTAAATGTGATACTGTAAAGATAGTATATGGTTATAATAGATAACCGGGTCAATGAATGTGGGCCGTGCAGGATGTTTGATTTGATTCAATCATTGTAATATGGGTTTCTAGCATAACCACACCGCATCAGAATTGTAGAGGGGATGGCAACGGATGTATTATTTTGTGGGTACTGGTTTGGGTCAAAAGCTAACGGGAATTGAGAAGGCGCAGCTGAATCGGTTGTCATTATTCGAGGCAGCTGGGCTTCAGGCCAAGTGTGTTTATGTGGATTATAATCCACGGTTGAATGAGCATGCCAAGCGCTTTGGTGCCCTGGGTAAATGCTTTAGTCTTTATGACTTTTTTCAAGAAACGATGCCCGAAATGGTTAAAGCCACAACGCATGATTGGCGAAATTACTGGCAATCGACGTGTCATTTTAAGCTCGTACGGGTGAGCAAGGCCAATGACTATCGAATTTTTGATGCGGAAGGTCGGTATTTGATGTATGCCCATTTCGTTGATCCAGATTTTCAGCAACTCGATTACGTTAATTATTTCGACAGTCATGGGGTCAAAGTTCGGCGTGAGTTTTATGATAATCGGGGCTTCTTAAGTCGCACTAGTTTTTTGGTGAAACACCAGGAGGTCCACACAGAAGTCTACTACAATCCACAGGGTCAGATTAAGTTGATCAAACAATACGATATTTCTCAGCCCGAGCCACGTTTACGACTAATCACGTTAAAAGATTACCATCACCGTGACTTTTTCTTTGATTCTGAACAGGCCTTGCAAACGTTCTTTTTTGATGAATTAGCGAATGCGGAAGATGTTTATTTTTGTGATCGCAATCGGCAAACGGCTGCTGCACTGAGTCAAACGAGATCAGAGGTTCGAGTCTGTTCAGTCCTACATAGTACCCATTTACGTGCGGGGGCGGATGTTGTGACTGGCCCGCTAAAATCGGTATATCGCTATGTCTTAACGCATCCCGACCAGTTTTACCGAATCATTGTTTCCACAGAGCATCAAAAGCGAGATTTACTAAAGCGGTATGATAACTTGCCACCGGTAGTTGTGATTCCAGTGGGTTATACGAACGAACATCCAATACAGCGAGCCGGGCGCAAACCTAACCGAATTATCAGTGTTGCACGTTACTCCCCAGAAAAGCAATTACCACATCAATTGGAATTAGTGCGGCGCCTTGTTCCTGAGTTTCCAGACTTGACCCTCCAATTGTTTGGGCATGGGTCCAAAATTGAACGACAAATGCGTCAGTTTATTCATACCAATCATTTGGAGCAGCACATCTTTATTCGCGGCTTTTTACCAGATTTGGCCGCTGAATACCAGCAGGCCAGTCTCGCGCTGATGACGAGTGTCGAAGAAGGCTTCTCGTTAGCGACGATGGAGGCTGAAAGCTATGGTGTGCCCGTCATCGGTTATCGTATCGCTTATGGTCCTGAGGATATTATCGAGGATGGCATCAATGGCTACTTAATCACCCCAGATGACATCGATGAACTCACTGATAAGGTCCGGTACTACTTGCAACACCCAGAGATTCACGAGCAATTTTTGGAGAACGCCTATCGTTCTTCGCAGCGGTTCAGTAAACAGTCGGTCATTGAAAAGTGGCGGCGGTTCACTCAGAATTTACAAACGAAAGCTTGAGCTAATTAAAACGCACGGTCAGCGGCATCAAACGGATGCGACTGTCCGTGCGTTTTTATGGCCTCAATCAATACAGCAAGAACATCAAAATCAGCTGAACCCCGACATTGATCATCAAATGGCGGCGTGTGCGGCCATACGACTGCTGACTGAACCAGACGGCAATCGTAATCAAAATTGCGAGGATCGTCTGCCAGGTCAACGGTTGTAAAAAGATGGTGATGACCAGCAGCGCACCAGTGATTGCGGAAATCAACTGATTGATTTGACGCTGATGGCTGAAGCTCGGGACGTAGAGGAACACGTAACTTGCTAACATGGGCACTAGTTTCCAGAGGAAGGTCGTGGACAAATAATTATTTTGCAGGTCAAAGACCGCCACTGGAATCGTGTAAGTCATAATGACGCCGAAAACGACCAGACCGAAGTAGTTTTGCATACCGAACCTGGGGACGGCCATGATGAGTAGCCATGCGCTACAAGTCAGTAAGAGATAGAGCAGTTCTGACTCCTTAGCGATGATATTGGTGAAGGCTAAGGCGACCGTAATCCCAATGGCAATCAGACTCCACTGCGGGGCGATGCGCCGGTCCAGGATGATGAAGACCGCCGCTGCGACAGCTAAGGTGTACCCAATCAGGGGGAGCTGCGCGGCTGAAAAGGTTGCCGTTTGAAATGACCGGCCGTAATCAAGCGCCGCCCACCAACTGATGATACTCTGGGCAATGGCATAGACGGCCAAAGCGACGTAATCGCGTTTGAGATGTAATTTTCCGATTCGAATCATTTTGTCAACACTCTCTAATTAAGATAATGCTTTAATCGTACCGGTCGGGGGTGCCGGCGTCAATAATTTCACGGAATTCTTTAAAAAAAACGGTGATTGTGATAACCTTATATAGTTATGAGCCGTTCCCGAAAGGATAAGTAACGTAAGTTTTATCGACTTACGATGCTTAGATGCCTTGTAACCGAAATTATCAAGGGGGAATTTATTGTGAGTGAAAGACACTTATTTACATCTGAATCAGTCTCTGAGGGTCATCCAGATAAGATTGCTGACCAAATCAGTGACGCCATCCTCGACGCCATGTTGGCGCAGGATCCGCAAGCACGGGTCGCCGTTGAAACCTCGGTGACGACTGGATTAGTGCTGGTCTTCGGTGAAGTTTCGACCAAGGCCTATGTTGATATTCAAAAGGTCGTGCGTGACACGATCAAGTCGATTGGCTACGTTGATGGTCAATACGGCTTTGACGGTGACAACTGTGCCGTCCTTGTCTCATTGGATGAACAATCACCAGATATCGCGCAAGGGGTCGATGACTCACTAGAGACGCGGACTGGCGATGCTGACCCATTAGATCAAATCGGTGCTGGTGATCAAGGGATGATGTTTGGCTATGCCATTAACGAAACCCCAGAATTGATGCCACTGCCCATCGCATTAAGCCATCGCTTGATGCGTAAAATCGCCGCATTGCGCAAGGCCGGTACAATCAAATGGTTGCGGCCAGATGCTAAGGCTCAAGTGACGGTTGAATATGACGAAGCCAATCAACCCCAACGGATCGACACGGTCGTCCTATCGACCCAGCATGATCCGGACGTTGACCTGGACACGATTCGTCAAACGGTCATCGAACAAGTCATCAAGGCAGAATTACCTGCTGAATTGTTGGACGACAAGACCAAGTACTTGGTCAACCCAACTGGTCGGTTCGTCATCGGGGGTCCTCAAGGGGATGCCGGTTTGACTGGTCGGAAAGTGATCGTTGATACGTACGGTGGTTTTGCCCATCATGGTGGTGGGGCCTTCTCTGGCAAGGATGCCACCAAGGTTGACCGTTCAGCGAGTTACGCGGCGCGCTACATTGCCAAAAATGTGGTTGCAGCGGGCTTAGCTGACCAAGTTGAAGTTCAGTTGGCTTATGCTATCGGGGTTGCAGAACCCGTTTCAATCGCCGTAGACACTGCCGGAACCGGTAAAGTCAGCGATGAAGCGTTGATTGCGGCTATCCGTAAGAACTTCGACCTGCGTCCAGCAGGTATCATTAAGATGCTTGACTTACAACGGCCAATTTATCGCCAAACGGCTGCATACGGCCACTTTGGTCGGACCGACATTGACTTACCATGGGAACACACGGATAAGGTCGATGCCTTAAAAGCAGAATTTAAATAACGCGGTAACGGTTCGCCGTTACGGTCTGTAGGTACTCGACGCTAAAAGCGACCTTTTATTCAGGGTCGCTTTTTTTTGCGGGCTACTTTTGTGAATGGTATTGACGGCAACAGAGAATAAAGGAGAATTAATGAACATGCAACAACGAAAAACGAATGTCGTGGCGGTGACGATTGCCATTTACGTCGCGACTTTTATGAGTGCGATTGAAGGGACCATCGTCTCGACGGCCTTACCGACGATCGTTGGGGACCTACATGGCGTGTCACTGATGAACTGGGTCTTTTCGATTTATTTACTGACCAACGCCATGATGACCCCAATTTATGGCAAACTAACGGACTTGGTTGGCCGTAAGCCGGTCATGCAAGCCGGCCTGATTATTTTTATCATCGGCTCAATGATGAGTGGGCTATCCAACTCGATGCCTGTGCTGATTTTTTGGCGCGCGATTCAAGGGATTGGTGCTGGGGCACTGATGCCAGTGTCAATGACGATCATTGCCGATATTTATTCGTTCGAACGTCGGGCCAAGGTACTGGGCTTCAATAGTTCGGCGTGGGGGATTGCCTCCGTATTGGCGCCACTGATTGGTGGGCTGATCGTCGATAAGTTGAGCTGGCACTGGATTTTCTTCATTAATGTGCCGGTCGGCCTGATCACACTGTTCCTATTCCAATTCTATCTACGCGAACCTAAGCGCCACAATGACGTCAAAATCGACTATCTTGGTAGCTGGTGGCTAATGCTCTTCCTACTATGCTTGATGTTGAGCTTCCAGTTGTTAGGTAACGCCACGATCAGTTGGACCGCGGTCATTGCAGCGTGGGTCATCAGTGCGTTAAGCTTGTGGCTATTTATTCGGCGCGAAAGTCGGACTGATGAACCCGTGATTTCGATGGACTTATTCAAGAATCGGACTTTTGTGATTCAAAACGCGGTGGCGGCGCTCGTGAGTGGCTTCTTAATGGCTGTGGAAGTCTACATTCCAACCTGGACGCAGGGGATTTTAGGCGTACCAGCCTCGTTAGCCGGATTTGCGGTGACACCGAGTTCATTGATGTGGATCGTTGGTTCATTTGTCACCGGCCGCTTGTTAGCTAAGTGGGCCCCACGGCGGATTCTCTATCTCAGTCTGGCATTCATCTTAGTCACCAGCATTTGCTTAGCTTGGCTG
The DNA here is from genome assembly GCF_018991185.1 of Lactiplantibacillus sp. 7.2.4. Lineage (NCBI taxonomy): Bacteria > Bacillati > Bacillota > Bacilli > Lactobacillales > Lactobacillaceae > Lactiplantibacillus > Lactiplantibacillus sp. 7.2.4. The sequence goes on along the minus strand of NZ_JAGYGS010000005.1, from coordinate 100,047 downwards.
CCAGTCACGACTGCCTTCCCATGGTTCTTCCTTATCACGGCAATCGGTGGGATCGGCTTCGGAATCACGATTACCGCGACAACGGTGACGTCCCAGCATTTAGTCCCTGCAAAAAACGTTGGGGTGGCGACGTCGTTCAACACGCTGAGCCGGACGATTGGTCAAACGTTGATGATTTCCATCTTCGGGATCGCGTTGAACGTCGGCATGAACCAGGGGATTCAGCAGCACCCAGCGACGAACATGGCAATGCTGAACAAGTTAATTAATCCGCAAACGGCGACTGAATTACCACAACACTTATTGCCGACCTTGCATCGGATTCTCTACACCGGGCTACATTGGGTTTACCTGATTGGTCTGGGGTTAGTCATCTTGGCGTTATTAGTCAACAGTTTGGACCGCGGTGTTCAAAAAACGGCGGCCGAACATGCGGCGGATTTAAATCACAATCATGGTGAATTGTAAACGAGTGACTAGTAGACCAATTGCTTTTAGATTGAAATAATTGTGTGAAAGCATTACCAAATTTATCAGTATAAATAAATTTCAAGAAAAAATCACAAAAAATTCACAATTTATTTTGTAGAACCAGTATTAATAATATTTAAGTAAACTAACGAGTGTCATGGGCTTTTCAGCGCCTATGACACTCGTTTTCATTAATATTATTTATTTAATAAAAACATCATGCAGATAAATGGCGTGAGGGTAACAAGATTGACCCGGTTAACTATTGGCAATTGAACCTAATCATAGTATTATTAACTTAACATCAAACGGTTAATGGTGTATACCAATAACAATATATATGAATGCACGCTATCATATATGAATGGGTTTGATTAGGTTTAAAGAAGGAAGGCTAAACCATGAAATTTCTGAGACATAAATCTTTTAGAGGAGATCCGAAAGTCCACTACAAGATGTTCAAAGTTGGTCGTACTTGGGTATTTACGGCCATGGCATCTTTTGTATTGACTGGTGCACCACAATTGGTATCCCACGCGGACACGGTTGCGGCGGACACATCTAGTGATGCCACTAGCAGTACGACTAGTGCGGCGAGTTCGGAGTCGAGTTCATCGACCTCATCAGCAGCAAGTGCGGCGGCACTGGCTGCTGCCACGGCCAGCAGCTCGACTAGCGAGAGTACGTCAACGTCAAGTAGCTCGGCATCTTCTTCCAGTGAAACTGAGAGTAGCAGTAATTCCGATAGTAGTTCGTCAAGTAGTTCAACCAGTTCGAGTAGCTCTGCAGCGAGTTCGGCAAGTAGCACGAGTACGACTAGTGCCACGTCAACTTCCAGCACCGCAAGTAGCAGTGTAAGCAGCACGACGTCAACTTCAAGTGCAGCTAGTGACAGTAGCACTAGCGCTTCTAGTGCAAGTTCGAGCGAAACCACAAGTTCAACATCGAGCAGCTCTAGTTCAGACAGCAGTTCCAGTGCTGACACTAGTTCTAGCTCAACGGCCAGCTCCAGTTCAACCAGCACGTCCAGTGCAAGCACTTCAAGTTCAAGTTCTGCCAGTTCTAGTACTGCCACAAGTTCAGCATCGAGCAGCTAGGCGAGTTCGAGTACAGCGACTCAATATGCGACTATTGCGGCATATTCAGCTACAACGACCTCATCCAGCGCCAATACGGATAGTACGGCCGCAAATGCTGCATCATCCTCAGCTTCATTAGCTGATTCATACGCGACACTTGCAAGTAGCTATGCTAGTTTGGTCAACGACTTAACGACGCAAGCTGCAGTGAGCGCCGCCCAAAGTGCCTATCAAGAAGCAATCTACGCTGCTGACTTGGCACGCCACTATAATAGTTTGGCAAATATGTACTTAGATGCAAATGATAATGAGGTTGGTAACGCTGCAAGCAATGCCGTTAACTACGCAAAAGCGTCATCTTCGGCTACTTCGGCAATGACTGCAGCTAGTTCATACGCTGTAGCTGCTTCAACTGCCGCATCGACCGCCAGCAGTGCGGCAACGCAAGGGCTGGTTAGTTTAGCAAGCAGTACTTACACTGCTGCCTCTAGTGCAGCAAATACCGCAACGGAAGCTGCTAGTTCAGCTGCCGAAGCCGCTAATAGCGCTTACTTAGCAATGCAGTATGACAAGACCAGTACCACCGTTTCATCTGCGTATGCCGTTGCTTCTAGCACGGCCGCAGCTGCAGCTTCATCAGCTTATGCAGCCGTAAGTAGCGCCGCCGCCAACGATGATTATGAAGCCACCAGTACGGCCTATGTTGCAACGACCTCAGCCGCAACGACTGCAGTAAGTGCCGCAACAGCTGGGAGCACTGCCGCAAGTACGGCAACTTCAGCCGCGAGCCTTGCAAACAGTACGGCAATCAGCGATTTAGCAACTGCCGCTTCATCTAGTGCCACGGTTGCAAGTAGCGCGACGAGTACTGCTTCGAGCGCAGCCAGTGTTGCTGCTACTCAAACTGGGACGCAAGCGGCGGCTTATGCTTCTAGTGCCGCGACAGCAACTAGTTCAGCTTCATCAGCTTATGCTGTTGCTAGTTCCGTTGCAGTCGCTGCCGTTAGCGCCAGTGATCCTGGTACGGCTGATTCTTATGCTCGGGTTGCACAGTCTGCGTCATCATTGGCAAACAGTTACGCTGCAGTTGCAACTTCAAATGCCACTTTGGCTGCGAAGTTCTCAACTAATGTTAGTGGACAACAAACTGCGAGTTCAAATGCAACATTAACCACTTCAACGACTACGGAGAGTGTATCTGTTGGGGACACGATTAATATTACCAACTCACTTAATGTTGATACTGGTCTCTTGGGTGTTGCTGGATCCGCTACGTATACTTGGTATTATTCAACTGACGGCGCTGATTGGGTTGTGATTACTGGTGCTACTTCAAGTACTTATTCCACAACGATTAGAGATGCAGGAACCTATTATTACCAAGCGGTTGCTGCTGGTTCACTAAATGTAATTTCAAAATATCAGGCAGCTGGTAACGTGATCACCATTGTCGTTACGAATCCAGAAGGGACCTACACGGAAATTGCCAGCAGCTATGCAAGTACCGCAAGTAGCGCTGCTTCAACTGCGACTTCACAAGCTAATGCAGCCAGTGACGCCATCAGTTTGGCCAATTCTTCCGCTAACTTGACGGGTTCATTGGCAACTTACTATACGTCGCAAGCAACTTCTTCATATAATGTTGCTAATTCGTATGCTTCATCAGCAGCTATGATGGCTAGTTCAGCAGCTTCAACCAGTGCCTTGGCTTCTTCCTATGAAGCTGAAGGTGCATACTCCAGTGCCAGCTTCGAGGCATCGGTCGCTGCAAGTTATGCCAGCTATGTAACAGGTTTTTCAAGCCTTGCAAGTAGCGCTGCTTCTGCCGCCATGGCTAGCCTCAACACGGCGCTTGAAAATGCTGTTACTGAAGATAATGATTCCTCAGCGGCAGACTATCTAGGTTCGAGTTACGCTAACTTGGCTTCATCATCTGCAACCGAAGCAGGGAGTCAAGCCTCATTAGCTGCATCGTATGCCGCTAATGCCGCTAACGCTTACAACGTTGCGGGATCATCGTTTAATACGAGTGCCACTAGCAGTTATAGTACGGCAGCTAGTTCGGCTGCAGCCGCAGCTAGCTCATACGCAGCCGCAGCCAGTGATGCCGCTAGTTTGGCCGCATCGTATGCTGCAGATGGTGAGTATAAATCAGCTGCTTTGCAACAAAGCTATGCCGCACTACGCTTGACTTATGCGACTGATCAAGTTGCTGCAGCTTCAAGTGCCGCCAGTGCAATGACTGAGACAGTTGTTGAAGCGCAGTCTAGTTACTACAACTCAATTGCAACTGCAGCTTCAAGTGCTGCCAGTGCAGCTTCTTCAGCCGCGACGACCGCCTCGAGCGTTGCAAGTTCATTGGGTGCCAAATACACGTCAAACACGGTGTTGGGTAGCTCATATGTTGCCGACACGAATAGTTACGCAACCAGTACTTTAGGGGCTGCCGCAGCTGCAACATCTGCAGCCGCAATGGCAACTCAGTATACCAGTCAAGCTTCCTCAGCAGTTGCTGCGGGTGACTATGCTGCTGCAAGTTCGTATGTCACCAATGCTTCAGCTGCAGCGAGTGAAGCAACTTCCTATGCTGCTCTTGCAACAAGTTATGCGGCACTTGGCTCCACGGCCGCTTCTTCAGCAGTCGCTTATTCGAATGATACCAGTTCACTGCAATCATCAAACATAGGCGATGCAATCAGTATCTGGGGTATCACCATTTCGGGTGGGGTGACCTCGCAGCCGTCAACAGTTACGTCAACGGTTACTGGGGGAACTGTAACATTATCAGCCGCAACTGCAACTGGTTTGTTCTCCGTGGCCACTACTTCGTCAGGAACTTGGTATGTACAGATTAATGGGACTTGGCGGACATTGTCCTATGCCACTAGTAACGGTTATGTAACGCTTGTCTCAAGCAGCTCGTCAAATAATGCGACGACCAATACGAGTTCAATCACGTTTACGGTTCCAAATACCGGAACATTGCTATTCCAGTATGTTTCAAACTATTCATTCCTTGGAATCGTCGGCACAACCACGTTTGCAAGTAACATTGCAGAAGTTGACATTTACGAGAGTGATATTCCAGCAACGGATATCAGCATCTCAGGTGATGATTACGTTGTTAACCCAACGACGAGTTCGACTTCAAGTAGCTCAGTGACAAGTCAATATACCTCAACGACTAATCCATCGAACGCGACTGGCGAAATCACATGGACAACTAGTGATTCTAGTGTTGCAACGATCGATGATTCTGGACTTTTGACCGTTGTTGCTGATGGTACGGTGACGATCACCGTAACAATCACAAATGCGGATGGGACAACCTATTCGGCTTCGAAGACCGTTACGATCGGTAATGGACTTGATGACGAAACTGCCGATGCAGGTAGTGATCTTACCTGGACACCAAACGGTAGTTATACCAGCGATACTGGTGATAGCACGTTTACGTATCAATGGTACTATTCTTCAACTGCTGATGGCACTGGTACCGCATTGAGTGGCCAAACTAGTGCGGAGTTACAGTTGGATGACTTAACGACTAGCGAATCCGGTTACTACTATCTAGTTATCACAGGTACCAGTGGTTCAACGACTTCGACAGTAACATTAGGCCGGGCATATTTGACCGTTAACGCAGTTCAAACTTCAGCAGCTGATTCCGCTGCAAGTGAAGCAGCTGACTACGCTAACCAAGCCACAGAATACGGATCGGTTGCGAGTTCATATGCGACTGTTGCTAACGAATACGCAAGCAGCAATTCAACTGCTAGTTCTTATGCTGAACAAGCAGCTGCAGCTGCATCCGAAGCACAATCAGCTGCAACCGCAGCTTCAACTGCAGCTTCAAATGCGGCAACCGCTCAATCAAGCGCTGATTCCGCAGAAGCTGCTGGTGACAATTCAGCCGCTTCAAGCTATGCAGAAGAAGCTAAGTCAAAAGCTTCCGAAGCTTCAGAGGCTAAGAAGAAGGCTTCCAGTGCTGCGGATGATGCAGGGTACTATGCTGATTTAGCTGCTAATGTTGTTGAGGATGATTCTGACTCGGATAGTGATTCAGATTCAGACAGCGATTCGGATAGCGACAGTGATTCCGACTCGGACAGCGACTCAGATTCTGACAGTGATTCAGATTCCGATAGCGACTCAGACTCAGACAGCGATTCCGATTCCGATAGTGATTCAGATTCAGACAGCGATTCCGACTCCGACAGCGATTCAGATTCTGACAATGACTCAGACTTCGATAGTGACTCGGATTCCGACAGTGATTCCGACTCAGACAGCGATTCCGATTCTGACAGCGACTCGGATTCCGACAGCGATTCAGATTCCGACAGCGATTCAGATTCCGACAGCGACTCGGATTCCGACAGTGACTCAGACTCGGACAGCGATTCCGACTCCGATAGTGACTCGGACTCAGACAGCGACTCAGATTCGGATAGTGACTCTGACTCGGATAGCGATTCTGACTCGGATTCCGATAGTGACTCAGATTCCGACAGTGATTCCGACTCGGACAGCGACTCAGACTCCGACAGCGACTCAGACTCTGACAGCGACTCAGACTCTGACAGCGATTCGGATAGCGACAGCGATTCAGATTCTGACAGCGACTCAGATTCTGACAGTGACTCGGATTCCGATAGTGATTCCGATTCGGATAGCGACTCAGATAGCGACAGCGATTCCGACTCCGACAGCGATTCTGACTCAGATAGTGACTCGGATTCGGACAGTGACTCAGATAGCGACAGCGATTCAGATTCCGACAGTGACTCAGATAGCGACAGCGATTCCGACTCCGATAGCGATTCTGATTCTGACAGCGACTCAGACTCCGACAGCGATTCAGATTCGGACAGCGATTCCGACTCCGACAGTGACTCCGACAGCGATTCCGATTCGGACAGCGATTCCGATTCTGATAGCGACTCAGACTCTGACAGTGATTCCGACTCAGACAGTGACTCTGACTCAGATAGTGATTCAGATTCCGACAGCGATAGCGACTCAGATTCCGATAGCGACTCAGATTCGGATAGCGACAGCGATTCTGACTCAGATAGCGACTCAGATAGCGACTCAGATAGCGACAGCGATTCCGACTCAGACAGCGATTCCGATTCGGACAGTGACTCAGATAGCGACAGCGATTCCGACTCCGACAGCGATTCTGACTCAGATAGTGACTCGGATTCGGACAGCGATTCCGATTCCGATAGTGACTCGGATAGCGACAGTGACTCAGATAGCGACAGCGATTCCGACTCGGACAGTGATTCGGATAGCGACAGCGACTCAGACAGCGATTCAGATTCCGATAGTGATTCGGATAGCGACAGCGACTCGGATTCGGACAGCGATTCAGACTCGGACAGTGATTCAGATAGCGACAGCGACAGCGACTCCGACTCAGATTCCGACAGTGACTCGGATTCCGACAGCGATTCCGATTCTGACAGTGATTCTGACTCCGACAGCGATTCTGACTCCGACAGCGATTCCGATTCAGACAGTGACTCAGACTCGGATAGTGATTCCGACTCCGACAGTGACTCAGATAGCGACAGCGATTCTGACTCGGACAGCGATTCCGATTCTGACAGCGACTCCGACTCGGACAGCGACTCAGATAGCGACAGCGATTCCGACTCTGACAGTGATTCAGATTCTGACAGTGATTCAGATTCTGACAGTGATTCAGATTCAGACAGCGATTCCGACTCCGACAGCGATTCCGATTCGGACAGTGACTCAGACTCCGATAGTGACTCGGATTCCGACAGCGATTCAGATTCTGACAGCGACTCGGATTCCGACAGTGACTCAGACTCGGACAGTGATTCAGATAGCGACAGCGATTCAGACTCGGATAGTGATTCCGATTCTGACAGCGACTCAGATAGCGATAGCGACTCGGATTCCGACAGCGATTCAGACTCCGATAGTGATTCAGATTCAGACAGCGACTCAGATTCTGATAGTGATTCTGATTCGGACAGCGACTCCGATTCGGATAGCGACTCGGACTCAGACAGCGATTCCGACTCCGACAGTGATTCGATTCAGATTCCGATAGTGACTCGGATTCCGACAGCGATTCAGACTCCGATAGTGATTCAGATAGCGACAGCGATTCAGACTCTGACAGTGATTCAGATTCTGACAGCGATTCCGATTCGGACAGTGACTCAGACTCCGACAGCGACTCAGATTCCGACAGTGATTCTGACTCGGACAGCGACTCCGATTCCGATAGTGACTCGGATTCCGACAGTGATTCCGACTCCGACAGCGATTCAGACTCTGACAGCGATTCCGATTCAGACAGTGATTCCGACTCGGACAGCGATTCCGATTCTGACAGCGATTCAGATAGCGACAGCGATTCTGACTCGGATAGTGACTCGGATTCTGACAGCGATTCCGACTCCGACAGTGACTCAGATTCCGATAGCGACAGTGATTCCGATTCCAACAGCAACACCGGATCTGGTTCTGGCAACAATTCCGGCAGTAACTCCGGTAGTGGATCGGATACTGAGACTGACTCAGATAGTAGCTCATCTGACTCGAACAGTGGCTCGACTAGTGGAACAAACAATACCGGTTCAACGACGAATACTGGTTCTTCTACTACTAGTTCAAACAGTAGTACTTCAACTGGAACGTCAAATGGTACCGTGGCTTCAAGTTCAACTAACTCGACGTCGGCTTCAAGCGCTAGTGCATCAACTGTAGCTGCAACGAGTGGTGTTTCAGCCACAGCTGCTACGTTGGCAGTTGCATCGCCATCAAGTGATGGTGCAGCAACCACGTCAACGACTGCTGCAACTCCAGTAGCTTATGCGGCTGCAAGTGCGCAGAGTACGGCAACCACTGATTCTGAAGATGGGACGACTTCAACATCATCTGACTCAGACACTAAGGGCTCAGATAGTGATGATTCGGATACGGATGATAAGTCCACTGATACCGACAGTACGAATGATAAAGTTGGTACAGGCAATACAGATGAGAATGGCAAGACTGCATCTGACACAAGCAATAACGCTGGAACGATCTTTGGCGGGTTGCTTACAGCAGCTGCAGCGGCCGGACTCGGCTGGTGGTTCTTCTTGTTCGGCCGTCGTCGTAAGAAAGATGATGACGAAGATGAGGATCAACAAAAATAGTTTAAATTCAAAGTAACTTTGTTAGCACTGTAAACGAAACTCGGTGTAAAATTAAACTATTGACCAAAGCGGGCTGAATAGGCCCGTTTTGGCATACATATAAAATATAAAAGAGGTCGTAACATGCAGAAATCAGTTGTGAAAAAGCTAAAACAGGCGCTTATTGATATTGGTAATCTACAGAATGATGCAAGTCAAAAAGTGACTTTGGCATTGTCAGTTTCAGACAAGCGACATCGTGCGAGTGTGAAATTTTATCGTGGTGATACATTTAACGATGTTTGGCAATCCATCGCAAAGGTACTGGGCGCAACGTCAAATAATAGTTGGGTGCGCTTGGATATCGTGCAAGGAACTCAAGTGCTAGCACGTAAACTTTTTGAAGAAAAGCTTTTCAAGATTACTAAAATGAACTTTTGGCGCTATGGCGTTAGTTTTGACGCTGATTTTAGGACGGCATTGCTTGAAACCGAAATTAACGGCCAAGCATTCTTCAAACCAAGCAAGGAGTCTCGCGTTGGTGACGGACATGCTAATTCATGGGCTGATTACGATCGCATTGCCGATTATCTGAAGACGCGTGAGCCGGATTTGGACGTCGATATTGCGCAGGCGTCACATGTGTGGAGTTTTACGACAAGTGGGGTGTTCTTTGACGGCCAGCAGATTCATACGCTAGAAACGGATGGCTATCTGGAAAAAGGCATCCGCAAGATCACCAATGAACGTGAGACAATTAACCAGGTCATTTCCGAGGGTGAATCTTATTTAATGCGTCAGCTTGATGATGCCGGAAAGTTTGTCTACGGATACTTTCCAGCATTACAACGTGTGTTGACCAGCTATAATTATTTGCGTCACTTTTCGACCGTCTATGCGCTACTGGAGGCCGCTGAACAGACAAAGCGTTCAGCAGATTTTCCACGAATTAAACGAGCGCTGCAGTGGGGCATCGATCATTCACTTCTTAAAGTGGATGACGCCGTGTATTTGAGCGATAAGGACGAATTGAAGCTGGGCAGTCAAGCGATGTTAATTCTGGCACTTTGCAAGTATCAGGAATTATCGCTGGATCGAACTTTTGCACCAGTTCTGCAGCAGGCGTTCAATGGCATTAAGAAATTCTGGAACTCCGAGACTGGCTTTATCCATGTGCTAAACGAGGACTTAACGCTCAAATCCGGATTCCGAATTATCTATTATGATGGTGAAGCCGTGTTTGCTTTATGTCGGTTGTATGAGTTACAACCCAATGATGAGACGAAGCAGTTGGTTCGTGAAATGTTAGATCGAATGGTCGCTAACGATTATGGTCAGTTCCACGATCACTGGATTGCTTATGCCATCAATGAAGCACTTTCGGTATTTCCAGACAACCAAGATTATATGAAGTTGGGCATCAAGAATGTGTTTACGCATTTTAACTATATTAAGAACCGGGTCCATGCTTCGCCAACCTTGCTAGAGTTATTGGATGCTTCCCAAAAAATGGTGGACCGCATTCAACGTTCTGGAAACGACGAATTGTTGGCTGATTATGAGGTTCCAGTTCTTCATCAATTGATGCATCGTCGGGCCCTTTATGAGATTCAAGCCGGTGCTTGGCTACCAGAAATTGCGATGTATTTGTATCGGCCGGAAAAATTCGTCGGTGGCTTTTATGCCCGTGATGATAATTTCCGTACCCGAATTGACGACTCTGAGCATTTTCTTTCAGGTCTGGTTAATTATTACAACTACACATATCGACAAGCATAATGTGAACGGAAGAAAGGGTGGACTGTATGTTTTACTTTATCAATGAATATATTTTGGGTAAGAACTCGAGCGTTGAACACGCGGCAATTAATCGGGTGAAACTCTTCAATCATCATAAGGCACCAGCGAAAATCGTGACGAAGATGTATGATCGGTTATTACATCAAACGATGGGTACTTTTGGATTAGCCAATGAGCAAGTACTCAATATGTTTGACTATTTTCAGGGAACGACGGATGTTCCGGTCAAAGTCTTACATACCGAAGATATGCGGCTACCTAAGGAATATGCCGTAGAAGTCGGCGCCAATTTTAGTAAAGTCTTCAACGGCGATGACTTGGTCAGTAACGTTGGCTTCATTCCAGGGACAATTGGACGTGTCTTCTATCAAGAATTTTTCGATAATCAAGGCAATTTGACGGCCACGGACCTTTGGGATTGGCGGGGCTTTAAGTCGAGCACACTGTATTTTGGCCAGAACGGCAAGTTGGTTTTGGAACGCTATTACAATCTACAGGGCCAGACCGTCATGGAACAATATTTCGTTCCAGATACGAACGGTAATCCGTTAGCGTCTCGTTTTATTCTGAAGAACTATCGCGGCCAAGTGGAGCGGTTCTTCCAGGATGCAAATCAGTTATTCCGGTTCTTCTTAGCTGAATTAAGTCATGAGGATCAGGACACGACGACGTTTATCAGTGACCGCCCTGGGACTAGTGTGGTGCCATTACTGGAACTTCAAGACGATTCGCACAAATACGTGACCGTGCCGATTTATCATGCCAAGGACATCAACGATCCGGTCCACGCACCACTGGACGGCTTCTTAACGCCAGCTTTTGATAACTTACAACACTTTGATGGCTTTATTACAAGTACGGAAAGTCAAGCGCAACACCTCAAAACGCGGTTTAGTAAGGCGAACGTGACCGTCTTACCGGCAGTGACGACTAGTCCGATGGCGCAAAGTAAGCTGCGGCCAATCTTAGAGCGGCCCAAAGAGTTGTTATACGTTGGCCGAATCGCACAAGACCGGCAGCTTGACCAGTTGATCAGAGTGATTGCACTCGTCAAGCAACAGCTACAAGACGTACAGTGTGATTTTTATGGTTATGGGGATCCTGAGTACATCAAGACGTTGACGAAATTAATTGAAGAATTGAAATTGACCAATAACGTTCATTTATTGGATTATCATCCCGACTTAGAAAAACGGTATGACGATTACCAAGTCCTATTGAATACCGACTTAGTGGATGGCGGCCCAATGAGTATGCCTGAAGCCATGAGCCACGGAATTCCAGTCGTTAGTTATCGCTTCAATTATGGCCCTAAGGACTTTATTAACGATGGACAAGATGGGTTCGTCGTGGATGCCGGAAATCAGTTGGCAATGCGCGACCGGGTCCTGGAGTTGATGACGGATATGAAGAAGTTGACGGCGTTTAGTGAAGCAGCCTTTAAGAAGATGCACACCTCCCAGACGGAATTGAAAGTTTGGCACCGTTGGCAACAATTATTAGGGCTTAAGTAGGAGGGACGCTTATGTATTATTTCTTAAACGACAACATGCAGTTTTCAAAATCAGGAATCGAACAAGCTGAGATCAATCGGCTGAATTTATTTAAAAAGAATCAGGTCGCGGCTAAAATCGTGACACGAATCTTTGCCATGAATCTGCACGACGTTCTCGATGGCGCGCAGATTGCGGATGACGATTTTGTCAATCTCTTTGACTTCTTCAATGGCAGTACCAGTGTCAAACGCCAGGCGTTCAACCTCGCTGACTTTGAAGTGCCCGCTGACGCCATTAAGACCCGCAAGGACAACCAAGTTCAAGTCGTTGAACATGGTAAGTTAATCATGATTATTTACCTACGGGCTGGGACTGAGGCCATCAGTAACGTTCAGTATTTTGATGTTAATGGTCGGACGCTCAAGATGAGCTGGTGGGATACGCGTGGCTTCAAATGTTTGGAACAGCTTTTTGATTGGGACGGTAAAATTGCCCAGGAAGCTTACTTTGGTCCCGATGGGTTGATTCATATCGAAAAGATTCACTTGCTCAACCATGCCGGCCAAGAACGGGTGACTTGGCGGGTACTGAACTATCACGGTCAAAGTCATACATTTAATGGAATGAACGAGTTGACCCGGTTCTTCTATGATGAGTTAAATCAATTAACGGATGAACAAAATGTCTTTATCTGTGACCGGACCGTGGAATGTGCTTGGGGACTCTTCAATATGAAGACGCCCGCCAAGAAAGTCTTGCACTTACATAACAATCATGTGAGTGATGCTAACGATATTCTACATTCAACGCTCAATAACAACTATGCGAATGCCTTAAATAACTGGCAAGAGTGGGACGCGGTCATCTCGGCAACGCCTGAACAGAGTAAGGACGTCGCTGCCCGGTTTGGGACCGCGATTCCAGCGTTTACCATTCCAGTCGGCTACGTGACCGATGCCACCTTGGCTGAACAACCAGTGGCCTTTGATCAGCGCCAAAAGCACCTAGTTGTGCATGTCGCACGGTTGGCACCCGAAAAGCAACAGAATCATTCAATTGAGGCCTTTATTGAAGTCCATAAGCAATTCCCAGATGCCAAGCTCGAGCTGTGGGGTTACGCTAACGGTGATATTGAAAAGCAATTGCACGCACAGGTTGCGGCGGCCCACCTAGAAGATGTCGTGCTGTTCAAGGGTTACACCACGGACGTCAATGCGGTCTACAATCGTGCCCAATTAGGATTGTTGCCAAGTCGCGCAGAAGGGTTCTCGTTAATGCTATTGGAAGCGCAAGCACACGGACTGCCAATGGTCGCGAATGACATCAAGTACGGCCCGAGTGACATTATCCAGAATCATCAATCCGGTGAATTAACGACTGACGGTGACGTTAAGCAGTTAACGGCCACGATTGTGGACTTATTGAAGGACCAAGATAAGTTGGCGAAGTACAGTGTTCAGGCTTATCAGAATGCCAAACGTTATTCGGAAGAAGCTGTGTTCAAGCAGTGGCAAGCGTTGTTGGATTATTTCGCACCTGCCAAAGTAACGGCTTAACTCGTTTTAGTGGCTAGGAGGACTAATAATGTTAATGATAATGACCATTTATGGGACTGTTAAAATGTTCACCCGGTTGATTGTCTATTGCGGCATTGGTGGCATTGTCCTGATCATTCGTCACCACAATCGTAAGAAGCGGCGCCAGGAGATGGAAGAAGGCACCAAAAAAATCATGCGTGAGACGCCTAAAGACGAGAACGGCAAGTATCCGTGGGAGAAGTGAAATCCAACTATGGATATGGCAAAAACCACTAAGTAAGAAATTAGCTTAGTGGTTTTTGACGTTAATATAATCGGAACGACCAATGACTTCACTGAAACGCGGATGGTAATCCATTAAGTGACTAGGCTAGCGAAGTAGCGTGACCAGATCGGACGTTCAGTGGCAATATGCCATGCAATTCATTTTACAAAATCAGCTCAATCAAAAATCAGGATTCACAACCAATTAAGAGTTGTGAATCCTGATTTTTTAGTTATTATCGTTTTTGAATCGCCAACAGATACGGTGGGACGTGGACCTGATTGACGAATTGGTACTGAAGGACTTGGAATTGATGCTGGTCCAGACTTGTGGCGTAATCTAAGACCGCCTTAGCTTCAGCGGCGCCACCGGGGTGACCAGCGTAGACCAACAGAATAATCAGGCCATTGGTCACGAGCCGTTCTTGAATCGCTTTGATGGCGGTTAACGTGGTCGTCGGTTTCGTAATAATCGATTTGTCGCCACCGGGTAGGTAACCGAGGTTGAACACGGCACATTTAATCGGTTCATCCGCGGCAATCTTATCCGCAATGTGTTCGTGGCCGGTCTGCCAGAGCGTGGCCTGATGATTAAAGCCAGCTGCGGTCAATGCTTTGGTTGTCGCAGCGATGGCAGCGGGCTGAATGTCGAAGCCATCCACGTGTCCCGTCGTGCCGACTAGCTTTGCGAGATAGACCGTATCATGGCCGTTACCGACCGTGGCGTCAATCACGTGATCACCAGGATTGACGACTTGATTCATTAGCGCGTGGCTGAAAGCTAATGCCGAACTGAGTTGAATGAGAGTGACCCCCTTGATTAATTCGTTTGCTTAAGATGGTTGCTTGAGTGGTCCGTGTCGATAGGGGCCGCTCAAACGCGTACTTATATATAGTAAAACACTTCCCAGTAAAAGACCACCAATTGTATCGCTCGGATAGTGAACGCCAACGACGACGCGGCTAATCATCATTAGCAGGATTGCCGCACAACCGAGCACTGCGAGCAGATTTGTCTTGGGCTGGCGATGCCAATAATCGAACGCGAGCACGAGCAGGCTACCGATTAAGACGGTCGTTGTCGTGGAGTGTCCGCTTGGGTAGCTGTAGCCGCCAATTTCTAGCAGGCGCCAGGCGGTTGGGCGTGGCCGCTGAATGACCTGTTTGACCAAGTAGTTGCCATAACCAGCCAAGATCCAGGTGTTTCCCCAGAAAAATAGGGTGGCGCGCTGGTCATGACGAAGCCAGATGGTCGCCCCAATCAGCAGTGTGATGAGCGTAATCGCGTGTGGATTGCCGAGTTGGGTGTAGCCGACCATTATTCGTTGAAACCACTGCGGACTCGCATGCCAGAAGTTGGCGACGTGGGTGTCGAATTGGACTAGCCAGGTGACCCGTTGCCAGACCGCGGCCGTCCAGCATAACCAGATGAGAAAAATCACGGCCATTGCCCAGTCGGAATGTCGCCAAGCGCGTTGTTTCAAAATGAATCCTCCAATGACTAATTTATTGAAATAATTATATCATTTTTGTGGCACACTTGATGATGAGTCGATGAGAATTTTTATGCCTGAGTCGGTCGCGACCCCTTGAAAAATGCGCGGTGGTTTGCTACTATGTAAACAATAACTTTACGACTCTGAGAAGGATTAGTAATCGGTGGTGTTTTACAGAAACTCCGTGGTGGTTGCAAACGGGGACTCACCAGCGACGAACTCACCTTTGAGTCATCCGGCTGAACGCACTTGTAGGCACGGACGTGGTTTCGCGTTAAGATTCCCAAGAAGCCACGGTAACGTGGAATCATAGGTGGTACCGCGGAACCCGTTTTCGTCCTATAAGCATAATTGGCTTATAGGATTTTTTTGTTTTTTAACGGGTATTCGCAGATACGCAACCGACAGCTCATCTCACCGTCGCAATGCTAGCTTTACATACAAGGCAGCAAGAAAGGGGCACCATTATGGCATACAACCATAAAGTCATTGAACGCAAATGGCAACATTATTGGAAGAAAAACAAAACCTTCAAAACACTCGACACAACGGATAAGAAGAAGTATTACGCCTTAGACATGTTCCCATACCCATCGGGCCAAGGGTTACACGTTGGACATCCAGAAGGCTATACCGCGACGGATATTATGTCACGGTTCAAGCGGATGCAGGGCTACAACGTCTTACATCCAATGGGGTGGGATGCATTCGGCCTTCCCGCAGAACAATATGCGCTCAAGACGGGCCACAACCCGAAGGACTTTACGGCCAAGAACATCAAAAACTTCAAACGCCAGATTCGCTCACTTGGTTTTTCATATGACTGGGACCGCGAAGTCAATACGACTGACCCTAGCTACTACAAGTGGACGCAGTGGATTTTTGAACAGCTCTACAAGAAGGGCTTAGCTTATGAATCTGAAACGTTAGTCAACTGGGCGCCTGATATGATGGGCGGGACCGTCGTTTCTAACGAAGAAGTTGTTGATGGCAAGACGGAACGTGGTGGTTATGACGTTTACCGGGTCCCAATGAAGCAATGGAGTCTCAAAATCACGGCTTACGCTGACCGGTTGATCGATGACTTGGATGACATCGACTGGCCAGAAAACATCAAGGAACAACAACGCAACTGGATTGGCCGTTCCGTTGGGGCTTCGATTCGTTTCAAAGTAGCCGACCAACCAGAAGACACGGAAATCGAAGTCTTCTCAACGCGCCCAGACACGTTATTTGGGGCCAGCTATATGGTCTTGGCACCGGAACACGACTTAGTTGAACAATTGACGACGCCCGAACAAGCGGATGCCATCGAAGCCTACAAGCAGAAGATCGCTAGCAAGTCTGACCTCGAACGGACTGACTTGAACAAGGACAAGACCGGGGTCTTCACTGGTAGTTACGGCATCAATCCAGTCAACGGTGAAAAATTACCAATCTGGATTGCTGATTACGTCCTGGCTTCATACGGGACGGGGGCGATCATGGCCGTGCCTGCTCACGATGATCGTGACTTTGAATTCGCCAAGAAGTTCGATTTGCCAATCAAACCGGTCATTGCGGGTGATAACGATTATGACCAACAAGCTTACACGGTTGATGGTGAACATATCAACTCTGGCTTTGTTGATGGCCTAGCTAAGCAACCTGCCATTGACAAGATGATCGACTGGTTAGGCGAACATCATGCCGGTGAAAAGAAGGTCAACTACCGCCTACGTGACTGGATCTTCTCACGGCAACGTTACTGGGGCGAACCAATTCCAGTTATTCACTGGGAAGACGGCGAGACGACCTTGGTACCTGAAGACGAATTACCATTACGTTTACCAGCAACGAAGAACCTGGAACCATCTGGGACGGGTGAAAGCCCACTCGCTAATATCGATGACTGGGTAAACGTGGTCGACGAAAATGGTCGGAAGGGTAAACGTGAAACTAACACGATGCCACAATGGGCGGGGAGCTCATGGTACTTCCTGCGCTACGTTGATCCACACAACCGCGAAGCTTTAGCTGATTATGACAAGCTGAAGTACTGGTCACCAGTTGACTTGTATGTCGGTGGCGCTGAACACGCCGTCTTGCATTTACTCTATGCCCGTTTCTGGCACAAGTTCTTGTATGACTTAGGCGTTGTCCCAACCAAGGAACCATTCCAGAAGTTAGTCAACCAAGGGATGATTCTTGGGGACAACCACGAAAAGATGTCCAAGTCACGTGGTAACGTGGTCAATCCAGATGACATCGTTGACCAATATGGTGCCGATACGCTGCGGTTATACGAAATGTTCATGGGACCGTTGGAAGCTTCAATTCCATGGAGTACCGATGGGTTACACGGTGCCAATAAGTGGATCGAACGGGTTTGGCGGTTAATGATTGACGAAAACAACCGCGTCCGCGACCGGGTCACGACCATCAATGACGGTAAACTCACTAAGGTTTACAATGAAACGGTCAAGAAGGTCACCGAAGACTACGAGGCAATGCGGTTTAACGTCGCCATCTCACAGATGATGGTCTTCGTGAACGAAGCCTACAAGGTAGACGATTTGCCAATCATTTATATTGAAGGATTCGTCAAACTCCTGTCACCAATCGCGCCACACTTGTGTGAAGAATTATGGTCACTATTAGGCCATGACGATACCATCACGTACGCGGCTTGGCCAACTTATGATGAATCTAAGTTGGTTGAAGACACGGTCGAAGTGGTCCTCCAAGTTAATGGTAAAGTCCGTTCCCACGCAAAGGTTGCGAAGGATATGGGCAAAGACGAGCTTGAAAAATTAGCGCTCGCCGACGACAAGATTCAGGAATTCACTGCCGGCAAGACTGTCCGGAAAGTCATCGCTATTCCTGGCAAGTTAGTCAATGTGGTTGCTAACTAGTTCGACTGAATGACGCTACAAGTAGATTGAATGAATCGTGGTACTGACCCGTTGGGGTTGGAACCACGATTTTTTGGATTGAATCGGGTGCCATTAGTCGGTATTCGCTACGCCTTTGTTCGGTGAACAATGGTTCGTTGGCTGGAATACGCCGGCTTTTACATGTGCCAGAGGTGCATTCGTTGGTCAATAGGTATCGACGCTACTATGCTGGATGTGGTGGTGTTGGGAGAAAAATGTGTTTGTTTTTAAGTATTGATGATGATTGAGAGCTGTCGATTACTAAGGTCAAGAACCGCCAGCTGAGAAAGACTGGAAACAGTGTGAGTTATTGTAAACCTACCGTGATAAGTTCGTCCTAGACTGGTTTTCAGGTATTCTGGTCAATGGACAAAACGTGGTGGGCACAGATTTAAGCCGACAACCCACGTCTTAAATACTGGTCTTTCACGTTAGCTGCAATATTGCCGAAACGTGTTCAGGTCAGACTGGGACTTCCGGTTAGCTATGCCAGAACGCCAATCGGAAGTTCGCCGCTAATCCTCAGTCCCAACCCGTCTGAACCTCACCGGCTGAAATTACTTGGCCTTGCCCAGAATACCTTCCAGCCGGGATGGTATTCGAAAGGCAGACGTGTGCGAACTCAACTTTTTGTTGGATTAGTCGTTGGTCCTTAGATACAGAGTCATTTTGATAGTCAACTGTCAGACTGGTTCTAACAAGTGCTAAATTTATATCCATGTTTTAAGGCTTCTAACAAGCAGTTTCACTGAACTCGTCAGAATTTTCTCTAGTCGTCTGAGATAACAAAGTTTTGAACTGTAAGCGAAGGCATTTTATCGACTAATTTCAACACTCGGTACCATTTAAATTAGTGAATAACGTTCAGGAAATCTTTTTAGTATACAAATGACACAAAGCATCATCAATACCAATTGAAAGTTTTCCTGAAGGGCCGGTCTCCTAATATTCAGTGGTAAATTGTACCCAGATAGGTAGTCGTTCATCCGCCATTCGAGCGGGTTCCCGACCGGAGGGGCTGGCTGACAATGCTCAAGGGCGAAATTCTTCTTGTCCGGGTGGGGTTCCCGGGCTAGAAGAAGACTCGTATTTGAAATTGCGCAGTGGGTTTCTGCGTGAGTTCAAATCGATGTCCGCCCTGTTCCAGCGTTGTCAGCCAGCCCCGGAGGTCGGAATATGGCGCGCCTCGGCTGACGAGCAGGAATCTAAACTGGCACATTTGAATCATGATTCAAGGGACACCAGTTTTCAATCGTAAGTGGTAACAAGTTATTCGGTATCATTAAAGTTCAGTTAAACTCTGGAATAAGGCTGGAATTGAATTGCAACTTGCTTGTTTTTCATCTAAAATGATTAGGATTGAATTAAGAAAGTGGGTTACGAACATGTCTGAGGAATCAAAAGCTAATCAGCCCAAGACAACACACGTGAACTCCGAAGCTGAAGCGCACCAAAAGATGGTCCGGGGCTCAGCTTGGATGACGGCTGGGAGCCTCTTTTCACGGGTTCTGGGAGCCATTTACATTATCCCGTGGGTGATTTGGATGGGCGCGGATTATACGCAAGGAAACGCCCTCTATGCCAAAGGGTATAATATTTATAGTTTTTTCTTACTGATTGCTATCGGGGGGATTCCGTCCGCGATTTCCAAGCAGCTTTCCGAATATAATGCGATGAACGAGTATGCGGTTGGTCAGCGGTTGTTCAAACGCGGTTTGTTATTGACGTCCGCGTTTGGGATCGTTGGCGCGATTATTTTGTGGTTCGGGGCCGGCGCGATTTCGACGGCGTTCGGGGGCTACGATGCCAACTTGATTCCAGTTCTACATGCACTGGCCATCGCCTTGGTCATCTTGCCATCGATGTCGTTGACGCGCGGTTTTTTCCAGGGGTACCAACAGATGGCGCCGTCTGCAATTTCACAATTTGTGGAGCAAGTGTTCCGCGTCATTTACATGTTGGGTGCCACTTACTTTATCATGCGCGTGGCTCACGGTGACTGGGTCGATGCGGTCACACAGTCCACGTTTGCGGCCTTTGTCGGTGCGGCAGCGAGTTTCTTACTGTTAGGCTGGTACTATTTCCGCAAACTGCCGGAACTGAACGCACTGGCCGCCCAGAGTGAGAACCAACTGGTGATTCCTGTCTGGCAGTTGTTCCGCGACATCATTATCCAAGCGATTCCGTTCATCGTCATTGATACGGCGACGACGGTCTTCAACTTGTTGGACCAAGCGACGTTCCAGCCAATGATGCGGCTCATTTTCCATTTGGGCAGCAAACAAATCGATACCTTGTACGCTTACTTTGCGTTTAACGCCAATAAACTGGTTATGATTATTGTGTCGTTGGCCTCCGCGATTGCGGTCACGGTCGTTCCGATTTTATCTGAATCGTTAGCCAGTCATAATATGCGTAATATTCGCAAACAATTGGAAGATTCCATTATCCTGTTCCTATTTATCATGATTCCAGGGGCGTTAGGGATGGCTGCAGTGGCGCAACCACTGAACACGTTGTTCTATAGTTACGACCAGATTGGCACGTTGATTTTACAGATTTCGGCGTTTACGGCGATTGCCCTCGGGTTCTTCACGGTGATTTCAGCGCTGATGCAAGGCTTGTCACGGAATCGGGACATTATCCGATACTATCTGATTGGCTTATTGGTCAAGATCATTATTCAGTTCCCATGTATTTACTTCCTGTCGACGGCTGGTCCATTAGTGGCGACTGCAATCGGAATGATGGTCGCAAGTCTGATGGCAATGTACGATTTGGAAGTCAACTTTGGGATTCGGTACGTCAAGTTATTGCCAAAAATCAACCGAATTTTGGTCTATTCAATTTTGACATACGCCACTGCACGGCTGGTCGTTTACGGTCTAAACTTCATTTTGAATGAACATAGTAAGACCCAGTCGTTCTTGATCGTTGCACTGGCGGTTATCGCCGGTGGGGCAGTCTACGTTTATTTGGCGTTGCGCTCACGGATGGCAGACTTGATGATTGGGACCAAGGCAGCCGGTTTACGACGGAAACTAAGAATTAAATAGGTGAATTATGCGAGTAGATAAATTTTTACATGCAATGCGAATTGGAACACGGACTCAGGTGCGGCGCTTGATCAAGGATGGTCATATCACCGCGAATGGCGAACCTGTGATTTCGGGCAAACAACAGATTGATCCCGGCAACGATGCGGTCTTTTTAGACGACGCGCCGGTCCGGTATCAACAATATTTTTATTATGTGATGAACAAGCCGATCGGGGTGATTACGGCGACGACAGATGCCTCGGCCAAAACGGTCATGGATCTCTTCAATACGACCGATTTCCGCGATGACTTATTTCCAGTCGGACGCTTGGACAAGGATACGGAGGGCATCTTGGTGATTACCAATGATGGCGCTTTGTCCCACGATCTCTTATCGCCCAATCACCACGTCACGAAAGTTTATCAGGCTGAAGTAACTGGTGAGATTACAGCGGCCCAACTGGCTGCATTTAATGACGGTATCACGTTAAAGGATGGCACTGAATTGCAGCCAGCTCAAGCAGAAATCATTCAGTTCCACGAGATTGAGAATTTTACCATGATTGAAATCAAGATTCATGAAGGTAAGTATCATCAAGTCAAACGCATGGTCGGGACCCTTGGTGAACGGGTCGTCGGTTTACGCCGCATCAAATTCGGGTCACTGACGTTGCCAGTTGGCTTGTTGGCGGGGAACTATCGCGCTTTGACGGACGATGAAGTCGCTGCTTTGAAGGCGGACGCGCATCAACCAGTCGGCGAATAAGTCGGGTACAGAGACCTATACGACACTGCGGGCTGTCCGTCAGATATTTTAATGAGAGACAAAAGGCCGTTTCAAGTGGGTATTCTTGAAACGGCCTTTTAGTCTGTCAGCGATAAAACTGTGTGTCAACATGCGAGCCCAAATGGCGCCCAGTACGCGACCGGTTCAGGTGATTAGTAGGCTGCGAGTGACTCGTTGTAGTCAGTGAACCCATTTGTAAAAAATGCAACCGGTTGCCCATTGGCACTAGGATTCGGCGGGGGTCTCCTGACTGAAACGGTGCATATAGCGCGGAATCTGGGCGCTGATTTGGTGCGGTAAGACGACGTAGCGGGTCGCAGCGAGGTCGTCGGCGATCGCACTGTGTAAGTAGACGGCGCTCAAAATAGCATTGGTGAAGTTGTCGAACTGGCCGACGAAGCCACCAATCATACCGGCGAGGGTGTCGCCCATCCCTCCCGTTGCCATGGCGGGCGTGCCACCCGGATTGAACCAGACGCGTTCGTTGGTGTAGACCGTTGTGCGGTGGGCTTTAACGACCGCGGTCACGCCGAGTCGTTGTTGGGCGTCATGGTTGGCGGTCGGGGTCTGATCCTTGATGGCAATGCCACTCAACCGTTGCCATTCCATCTGATGAGGCGTCACCACGATGTCAGTCGCTGGTAGCGCCCGCGAATGTTGGGCCAGTAAAGTGAGCGCTGAGCCGTCGAGCACGAGTCGCTGGGGGGCGTGTGTTGCCGTCAGCACCGTGCTGAGTAATTGATCGGCGACCGTATCCGTTCCTAGTCCTGGTCCAATCACGATTACGTCCATTCCAGCTAATAGTTGGAGCAGGGCATCCGTTTGGTGATAGTCCATGACCATTGCTTCGGGGAGTTGGGCGTGCAGACTCGTAAAGTTAGTTGGGTCGGTGGCGACGGTTACGAGTCCCGCGCCACTGTAAGTTGCGGCCGTCGCTGCCATGATGATGGCGCCACCAAAATTCTGGTTGCCACCAATCAGCATGACGCGGCCATAAGTGCCTTTATAAGAATCAGCCGGCCGTTTAATCATCGTCCGACTGACAATTTCAGTTGTAATGGGTTGCATCAGGTTGCCAGCTTTCTAAATTTGATTGAGATACGGGCCACGTTTGCCGATGATATTGCGACGTCAAAATGCAGTTGCGATGGCATTTAGTCGCATTGGTGGCCGCACCTGCGTATACTTTGAGTATACCATTTTCCAAAAGCCGTTACTTACGATTATTAAGTTACCGCGAGCTATGATAAAATTAAGATAACAACAGTGGTTGTGTTTTAATATGCTGAAGTGCGCGACCGAATATCTGGGAGGATTTTGACATGTCAGTTGATTGGAAAAATGAAGCGACAAAGCACCAAGAAGATTATTTAGCAGATTTGACCACGATGCTCCGGGTACCAAGTTTTAGAGATGATAGTCAGGCGACCGATGACGCCCCACTTGGACCAGGCCCTAAACAAGCGTTAACGACGTTTTTGGCGATTGCCGAACGGGATGGCTTCAAGACGAAGAACATCGATAACCTCGTTGGCTATGCTGAAATCGGTGAAGGTGATGAAACCTTAGCAATTTTAGCCCACGTCGATGAAATGCCTGCCGGAAATGGTTGGGATACTGATCCATTCGAACCAACCATCAAGGACGGCAAAATGTATGCCCGCGGTGTTTCTGATGATAAGGGTCCCGGAATGGCCGCCTATTACGGCTTGAAAATCGTCAAGGAACTCGGTTTGAAGCTCAACAAGAAGATTCGGTTCATTGTTGGGACGGACGAAGAAAGTAATTGGACTGGGATGAAACGGTACTTTGAAGTTGAACCTGCGCCAACCTTGGGCTTTTCACCTGACGCGATGTTCCCATTGATCAATGGTGAAAAAGGGAATGTGAGTCTGCAACTGCAATTCGGCCATGAAGATGGCGGCGACTTCAACCTCGTTTCCTTCGATGCTGGCTTGCGGGAAAACATGGTACCACGTGACGCCGAAGCTATCGTGTCAACGAGTGACAACGAACAATTTGCGGCTGATTTTACCGCGTTCTTGGACCAACAACCAGTCACTGGTGAATTGACTGTCGTTCCAGAAGGTGTCAAGTTGGAAGTGGTCGGCAAGGCTGCGCATGGGATGGAACCACGTAACGGCATCAACGCCGGCACTTATCTCGCAACTTTCTTAACCAACTATGCGTTTGGTGACGATGCGGCTGCCTTCCTCGACTTCATCGCGCACAAATTACACGATGATTCACGGGCTAAAGAGCTTGGATTAGCGTTTACGGATGACGTGATGGGTGACTTAACGATGAACGTAGGGTTACTCAGCTTCGACCATCAAAAGGGTGGCCAAGTAACCTTGAACTTCCGTTATCCTAAGGGCATCGAACCAGCTGACTTGACGGCTAAAGTGCAAGCCCAATTACCAGCTGGTGCGACGGTCAGCCAAGGCGATTTCATGGTACCACACTATGTTGATCCTGAAGACCCAATCGTTAAGGATTTAATGGACGTTTATCGCCGTCAGACCGGTGATACGGCTTCACAACCGCAAATCGTCGGTGGTGGGACTTACGGCCGGATGATGGCACGTGGGGTCGCTTTTGGTGCCTTGTTCCCTGATACCGAAGACACGATGCACCAAGCCAACGAGTTCCAGCCAATCGATGAATTAATGGCAGCGATGGCCATTTATGCGGAATCAATCGCCGTTTTAGCGACGGATAAATAAGCGCCGTTATTGATGCTCGGCTACCAAGTGGTTGCGGCAGATGCGTGTCGTTCACGGATAAATGATGAATTTGAAAGGAGTGTCGACGAATGAGTCTCGTACAGCGGATTTTAGTGGGCATTGATACCAGTCACCAATCTCAGTTGGCCTTGCAAAAAAGCAATTACGATTGCTCTTGAGCAACAGGCCGCGCTGGATATTGTGACGGTGATCAATACTGAAAAGTTTATCGGGCTGACTCAGGGGCCGATGGGTTTTGGCGCGACCACGCCGCAGTCATTGAATGAACTGACGACGATGTTGAAAGCCAACCTCGCAAAGGCCCGTCAGCAGGCAGTGGATGCGGGTGTCACGGATGTCCAGGTTCATTTGCATTCGGGTAATTCCAAGCTGTTACTGGCGACGACGCTCCCTGAACGCTATGGCACTGATTTAATCGTCATTGGCGCGACCGGTTTGAATAATGTGGCCCGGGTACTGATTGGCTCCAATGCGGCCTACGTGATTCGCAACGCCGCGTGTGATACGTTGGTCGTTCGAACCGACGAAGACCAGCAACCGGTCAAATTCACCAAGCGTTCGACGCGCCGACTTTAATTTAAATTAGCTTTACTGTTCACTCAAGAGTGGCAATCATTTCAATTTGAGATGGTTGCCACTCTTTTTTTGTTGAAACGCTGCGTGTCTACGACTGGTGACAAGTGTCGGCGACGCTTTGAAACGAGCGACTATCCAGAATTTGATTTGGGAGTGGGCACCTGAACTTTAATGATGTTTATGAAAAAAATACATAACCCATACGTTATTTTTACATTATGCTAACAGTTCTGATACGTTGGTCTGTCATGATTTAAGAGTAAGTTAAATTAATGACAAATCAAAGGGTAATGCGAGGGGATAACACTATGGGAATTGAGTTACAAAGTGTCACGAAAGCCTATGACAAGAATGAACAACCAGTCTTGCACGATGTTAATGCTGAGATTCAAGATGGCGAATTGTTCGTCATTGTCGGGCCATCCGGTTGTGGTAAGAGCACGCTGTTACGTATGATTGCGGGGATTATTCCAATCACAAGTGGGCGACTCCTGATCAACAACCAAGTGATGAATGCCGTACCACCAAAGGACCGCCAGTTATCGATGGTCTTTCAAAGTTATGCGCTGTATCCATTTCTAACCGTTGCCGACAACGTGGCATTCGGATTGCGCGCACGTAAAATGCCCGTTGAAGAAATCGAGCAACGGGTCAATGATGCCTTGAACATGGTCAACTTAACCGCCTTTCGTGACCGCAAGCCACGTGAATTGTCTGGTGGACAACGACAACGGGTGGCCCTGGCGCGTGCAATTGCCAGTGATTCTAAGATTTGTTTGATGGACGAGCCGCTCTCCAATTTGGATGCCCAACTGCGCGTTCGGATGCGCGCTGAGATTCGTGAATTACAGCGAAAGCTAGGCCTGACCTTGATTTATGTGACGCATGACCAGACCGAAGCGATGACGATGGCTGACCATGTGATGGTCTTGAATGACCACCATGTCCAACAAATCGATACGCCGTTAGATATCTACAATCATCCGGCCAACCATTTTGTGGCGCAATTCTTTGGGACGCCCCAAATCAATTTGTTAACCGCAACCACGATGTCGAGCAAAGCGACCCGTGAATTACAAGTGGCGGAAGGGTTCCAAGTGACCTTAGAACGGCCAATCACCGTCGGCACGTACACGGTCGGGATTCGGCCTAATCAATTGATTGCGACCCCAGTTGACGCAAATGAAGGTAATGCGACCGTCGTGAACGTGGAAGCTTTAGGCGAGACGACGATCATTGAAGCGATGGCTGACAATGGAAAAGCCCTGCGAATCGTCCAAGCTGGACAAGTTCAACTACCACTAGATCAGCGCATTGCGGTCACAGTCAGTGGTAAAGTCTTTATCTTTGATGAACACGAACAATTAATTGCAGAAGAAGGGGGTGCCACCAGTGATCAATTCGTTTCCGTCCATTAAGCGGCGTCCTAAACCGGGACTGTCACCAGAATCCAACGACCAGGCACAGGCCCAACCGGTCAGCTTTGAGCTCAAGCGCAACGATAAGTATTATGCATGGCTGTTTTTAGGCCCATCACTGTTGTTACTCAGCATCTTCGTCTTTTATCCGATGTTACGGACCTTTTATCTCAGCCTCTTTTTGACCAATTCATTTGGGGAACCGACCGTGTTCGTCGGGCTCCAAAATTACATTCATTTGTTGCGTACGAAGAGTTACTTGGCCAGTTTGCAGGCCACCGGACTCTACGTCGTTGGTGTGACGGTCTTTACCTTGATTGGTGGCTTATTGTTAGCGGCCGTCGCCAACCAAAAAGTGCGGGGTATCGAGTTCTTTCGGACGATTTTTACATCGACAATGGGGGTCTCGGTCTCGGTCTCAGCCATTTTCTGGTTATTCATGTTTAATCCGTCAATTGGGGTTCTCAACAAAGTGGCACTTTGGCTGCATTTACCGGCCGTTAATTGGCTGACGGAGCCACATTGGGCGATGGTCGCTGTCATCATGACCAGCGTCTGGATGCACCTGGGCTTTACTTTTTTGATTTTCTTTGGTGCGCTTCAATCAGTGCCCAAGACGTTATATGATGCTGCAGATGTGGCTGGTACGAATCGACGTTACCAGTTCCTGCACATTACGCTACCAATGATTTCGCCAACACTGTTCTTCGTCGCTGTGATCACCCTGATTTCAGCTTTCAAGAGCTTTGGCTTGATCGATTTGATGACTGCTGGTGGCCCAACCAACGCGACGAATTTACTCGTGTATCGTATTTATCAAGATGCCTTCGTGGACGGTAATTACGCCTTAGCAAGTACCGAGTCGATCGTCTTAGCGGTCATCATTGCCGCTATTACGGTAGTTCAATTCAAACTTTTAGCAAAGCGGGTGAACTATTAATGGAAAATACATTAGGCCATCAAGCCATCATTCGGCGGCGGGTGGCGTTAGTCTTAAAGTATCTCGTGCTCAGCGTGTTAGCCCTGATCATTATCTTGCCCTTTATCTTAGGACTTTGGACGAGTTTCCTACCAACGACCGCTATCGCCAAGGGCTCGTTGAGCGGGGTGATGTCTTGGCAGAATTACCAGGAAGCTTTTACTAAAACGCCGATTTTACGCTATTTGTTCAATAGTTTGGTAATTTCATTAATTCAGATGTTTGCACACTTGTTCTTCGCATCCATCGCGGCCTACGCTTTTGTGTTCTTAGAATTTAAGTATCGGGAGCAGCTCTTCTACGTGGTCCTGGCGACGATGATGCTGCCATTTGAAGCCGAAGTCATTCCTAATTTCCACACCGTCCGCGCCATGCACTTGTTGGACCACTATGCGGTGATGGTAATTCCATTTTTGACCTCCGCATTTGGGATTTTTATGTTGCGGCAAGCGTTCAAACAGATTCCATGGGACTTAAAAGAGGCCGCGGATGTCGATGGTTTATCCCACTGGCAATTTTATCGTAAGGTGGCGCTACCATATTCGCGAATCAGTCTATTGACGTTGGCCGCCTACAGTTTCTTAGGAAGTTGGAACCAATACTTGTGGCCAATGTTGACGACGTTCTCGAATCGTTTACGGCCGGTGCAAGATGGCCTGCGTCAATTGCATTCTGAAGAAACGGCGACTAATTGGGGCCTGGTCCAAGCCAGTGCTGCCATCGTCGTCATTCCAACATTAATCGTCCTATTCTGGGGGCAACATTACTTTAAATCTGGATTGAACGAGGGCTCAGTGAAATGATGAAAATGATGCACAAATGGCGGTGGTCCTGGCAATGGGGACTCGGATTAGTTGTTCTGGTACTCGCGCTGGGGGCCTTCGCCTATAATCGCAGTCAGGTGCAAGCCAATACTGGCCGCATCAAAGTCGTCTTTTGGCATGAAATGAAGGGACCCGGCCAAAAGGCAATCGACGCCTATGTCAAAGCCTTTAATCAGCAGCAGTCTAAATATGAAGTGGTCGCTGAATTCGAAGGCGGCTACAACGGCGTCATTCAAAAGATTCTCAATACGCACGGGACCGCGGCATCACCGGCGTTGTTCCAATCGATGGACATCTCAACGAGTCAGATGTATCATAGTGGTTTTACCACACCGATGCAAAAGTTCATCGACCGTGATGGCTATGATGCCAGTCAGATTATTCCAGGGGCCAAGGCCATCGTGATGCGTAAGGACCAATTATTAGCGATGCCGTTCAACGCCTCTCAGACTGCCCTCTATTACAATAAGGCGGTGTTGCGGAAGTACGGCATTACGCCACCGCCTGTCGACCCAACCTACGATGACATCACGCGGGTTGCCAAAGCGATTCATGATAAATCGCATGGTGAAGTGAAGGGGATGACCATGGAGGCCTACTCATGGCTCTTCGAACAACTCGTGGCCAATGCGGGCGTTCCAGTTGCTAATCATGATAACGGCCACACCGGTAATGCGACGAAGGTCGACTTTACGAGTCCCGCCGCCATCAATGCCATGAAGTGGGTCAAAGAAAATATTGATTACGGTGACTTCATGAACTTTGGTTCTGGTGGTAACGCGGCCGCCAATGAAGCAGCTTCTTTCTTGTCAGGCCACCTCGGGATCTTTATGCAGTCATCAGCGAAGACCGGCCAACTCTATCAAGTCTTGAAGAACGACCTCGGCGTCACGTATTTCCCACGGCCGAATGGTCAAAAGGCCAATGGAATCGCTGTTGGGGGTGCAGCACTGTGGATCGCGAATGACAAGCCTAGTGCCGTTCAAGACGGGGCTTGGGAATTCACCAAGTATTTGACTAGTCCGAAAGTCCAAGCGGATTGGCAGGCCAAGACCGGCTACTTAGCTGTTAATAAGGATGCCAAGGATGAACCAACACTGAAGAAGCTCTTCAAGAAGTCACCAGTGCTGGAAGTCTCTGGGAATCAAATGGCTCGCACCAAGCCTAATAATACCAACTCGGGTGTCTTCGTGGACGGATGGGTGCCTGCTCGGACCGCCATTCAAAATGCGATGCAACAAATTTTTGCGGGTCAAGATATTCGTAAATCTTTGCAAACAGCTGAAAATACCTACAATCAAGTGTTAGAATCAAATAACCGTGCAAACGGTCGTCATTAATCGAAAAGAGTTGAAACCACGTGCCAAATATGTCATTAATTTACGGTCATCGCGGCGTGCCCGTGAAGTTTCCAGAAAATTCCTTAGCGGGCTTCGCCTACGCCATTAACCATCATATCGACGGACTCGAATTTGATGTGCATCTGACCAAGGACATGGTGCCCGTCATCATGCACGATGAACGCATCGATCGAACCACGGATGGTGAGGGTGCCATTGCCGATATGACGTTCAAACAGTCACGTTACTTCAAGCTGGCTAACGGAGAACCCGTGCCATCACTGCAAGAGTTTTTGAGCCTCGTCAGTGGTGAGCCGGTACACTTAAACTTAGAGTTCAAGACCGACCGCCACTTCTATCCTGGTATCGAATGGATTGTACTGCGGATGATCAAACAGACAGATTTGGTCTATCCGGTCGTTTTCTCGTCCTTTAATTTGAAGAGCTTGAAGCGCGCCTATGCCATTGATGCCAGTCAAAAGTACGCTTTTTTGACCTCTGCACATTTGGGTAATCCAGATGAATTTGCCACCCATGAACATTTGGAAGGGGTGCATCTCGAGCATTTCCAACCGGTGAAAGAAGTTGCAGAACGCGTGTGGACCGTTGATGAGCCGGCAGTCATGCAACAATTGTTTGCAGCAGCCGTTAACGCGGTCATTACAAATAATTTTGAGTTGGCGCAGCAAGTACGAGCGGCCATGTAAGCGCAGCTCGAAGCGCGACATGTTAGTTCAAGCGAACTTACTAATTATTGATAGTTGTGATTAATTGTCAGCATAAGAAAAGGAGTGGATTTCCATGGCGGAAATCCACTCCTTTTTATCGTTAGAATGTTTAAACACTGGCTGGGTTACGAATCTTACCCAATTCAGCATCGATTTGTGCGAGTACGGCTTGTTGATTTTCAGGTTTCTCTAAGTCGTATTGTTGTAAGTCGATCTTCATCTTAGGACTCGCATCATATTCGTCATACCACTTGCGGTAGGCGGTCCACATCTTGTAGTAATATGATTCAAGTTCAGGATTGTTATCGAATTGTTCGTAGTCCCGACCCCGCTTCTTGATCCGGTAGAGGATCGTATCGAAGTCGGTTTCGGAGTAGACCATCAAGTCCGGCGCCTTTTTAGGGAGCTCGGTTAATTCGGTCATCATATTGTCTAATAGTTGCAAGTAAACTTTCAGTTCAGTGTCAGAAATATTACCCTCAGCGTTGTTTTCTTTGGTAAAGAGGGCATCTTCGTAGATGGAGCGGTCGAGAACATTGTTATCATCGGCCAATGCCTTCTTGATCATTGCAAAGCGCTTGTTGAGGAAATAGATTTGTAATAGGAACCCGTAATTCTTTGGATCCGAATAGTAAAGTGGCAGTACTGGGTTGTCGCCAACCGGTTCGTAAAATGCCTTCGTTCCAAGGTGGTCTGCAATCAGCCCCGTTAACGTGGTTTTGCCGACCCCAATCATTCCTGCTGTTATTATCACCATGATAGCCCCTCTTTATAAAAAATTGCACAATATATTGTATCTCAAAAAAAGTTGGAATACCATATAGACTTTTAATGAAAAATTTGCTTCGGTGCTATTTTGGGCTATTTTTTGGCTTGTTCCTTCAATAAATCACGGATTTCTTCCAAGTATTGCGCGGAAAGATCGACTTCTTCTTCATCCTCAGTTTCTTCCGGTTCATTTTTAACGACTTTATTAATAATTTTCACCAGAATGAACACAACGATGGCGACGATGAAGAAATTAATGATGGCATTCAAAAATGACCCGTACTTGAAAGTGGCATCACCGATACTGACTTTTAAGTTGGATAAATCGACACGACCTAGGAAAATCCCAATCAACGGATTGATCAAGTTATCGGTTAACGATTTGACGATGGCGGTAAACGCAGACCCAATAATGACCCCAACGGCCAAGTCAATCACGTTCCCACGAGCAATAAATTCCTTAAATTCTTTAATCATGTGACGAGCGCTCCTTTTTTGTTTAGCTGATAACAGTATAGCTAAAATCAAACGTTGACTCAATTGATATACGAGATGAATTTCGGGGCAATTGGTGGTTAACCACAGCATACGCGGTCGAATTTTGCCCGTACTAACGATTTGTTTCGTTTGGATAGTGACCTAATCTGGTGGGCGCTGTGCTTGAGGCGGGGGTTTGGATGGGGAGCACAGCTGCACGTTATCGGTGGCTAGTGACTAGGATTCAAGACTTCGGGAACATGGCACGACAAGCTCAAATCAACCCCAGTATATCGGTTAGTCGCGAAAAGCGTTCAGTTACTGACAAAATCGATACAAAAAACGCCCCAACACAAGTGTGCTGAGGCGTTATTAGACAGGTGGTCAATATTAAGCGGTGCACTGACCAATCATCATATTCGGTTAGTGTAGGTCGGGGCCATCGCTTGCTTTAGCTCGCAACCGACGCTGAATGTGCGTAGCTAGTTTGCTCTGGGTCGCTTTGAGGGCAGCCGGGTCGTCGAAATCAATTTGTGCGAGCCGTGGGTAACGACGCAGGAAGAACAGCCCAGTAAAAGCAACGAATAGCGTGAGAAACAGTGTCAGGATGGCCAGCTCACCAAGTGCGGAATTGCCAGTCATTAAGGTTTGTCGTAATCCGTTAACACTATAACTCATCGGTAACCACGGGTGAATCATCTGGAAAAAGCGGCCAGATAATTGAATCGGGTAAGTGCCGGCTGAACCGCCGAGCTGCAGGACCAGCAAGACCATGCCGAAGAAGGCACCGGCCTTACCGAAGACGAGGTTCAGCCAGGCGACGATCGTCATGAATAGGAGTGCCGTCAGAATCAGCACCAACCAGGTGGCGAACGGATGAATCGGTGTGAGCGCATCGATGCGCATCATTAACCCGAGCATAATGGTGCTTTCCATCAGTGAAAAGGCCAGCACTAGGATTGCCTTACTGCACCACCATTCGAAGGCGGATTTTGGATGCTTGCGTGGCGTATATAAATCAAACATCATGTTAAAGGCAAGCGCGCCGACAAACAGCGACACACTTAACATGTAGGGTGCCATGCCAGTCCCGTTGTTGGCAGCCTGATCCGAATCTGAATGAGTCGTCGTCACTGGTTTGGCGATTTGCTGATACGTCAAGCTGGACGGGTTGACCTGGCCTTGCTTGGCGGCCGACCCTAATTTGGTCGCCAAAGTCTGATTGCCACTTTGAATGGTCTGGTCAGCGGCCGTGACCTGGTTCGCACCGTTGGCAAGTTGTTGGGCACCGCTTGCAAACTGTTGATTACCATTGGTGAGCTGGGTGTTGCCAGTCGTTAAAGTGTTGCCGTTAGCGGCGAGTTGGTTGAGACCATTGCCGACACGTTGCGCCCCGTTTGTAAGTTGGGTAACACCAGTCGTGAGGCCGGGCAATTTGGTCTGAATTGTGCCAAGCCCAGTCGTGATTTGATTGCTGCCGTGGGTGAGCTGGTTGCCTTGGGTGCTGAGTTGGGCCGTTCCCGTCGCTAATTGTTGGGTTCCCGCTGCGACTTGACCGGCACCAGCGGCGAGTTGCTGGCTGCGTTGATTAAGTTGGTCGGTACCTGCGTTTAACGCCTGGAAGCCCTGGGTCAGCTGTGAGCTAGTGGTCGTGAGTCCGGCCGTTCCGCTAGCTAGTTGCGTTGCGCCATTGGCCAGCGTCGTGATGCCGGTCGTGAGCTGTGGTAGGTCGGTCTTAAATTGGGTCAAACCAGTGTTCAGTTGGCTGGCCGCTGTTCCGGCAGTTTGAATGCCGTTAGTCAACCCTTGTGCGCCGGTAGCAAGCTGAGCGACTGAGCCGGCGAGGGCCGTCTGCTGCTGATTGATGACGCTGAGGGCGTTAGTAAGGGCGGTCGCGTCAACAGTGGGCTGCTTAACTTGTGCGAGTGCAGTTGTCAAACTCGCAAGCGCGGCGTTGATGGCGTCCTGATTGGTGGACTGATCCACCGTCGCTAAAATGGCGGATTTTTGGGCAGCAGTTAGGTTTTGACGATCCGCCGTCGCGGCAACGTTGGCGCGGACCGTTGAACTAGCCTTGATGGCCGCTGACAGGGCGTTGAGTGCGCTGTTAACGGTGGTTAGGTCACTGCCCGTCGCTTGCTTTTGCAAGGCGGTCACAGCTGTGTTGAGTGCTGCCTGGTCGCTGGTCCGGTGTTGCAGCTGATTTTGAAGCTGTTGCAGTCCGGCAGTTAGTGTTTGACTATGTGAATCTAGCGTTTGAAGACCGGTGTTAAGCTGACTAGCGCCATCCGTAAGTGCGGTCGTTGCGCCAGTTAAACGGGTCGTTTGAGCCTGTAACTGGCTGGTGCCACGGCTAAGACTCGTGGCACCAGTATTGACCTGGCTCACACCGTCCACATAGCGATTCAGTCCCGTTCCAAATTGCTGCGTCCCAGTAGCTAATTGCGCCGTGCCATGACTGAATTGCTGAGCACCAGTCGCCACTTGACCGGCACCGTTATTAACCGTGGTGGTGCCGACGTTAACTTGCTGAACGCCGGTGACGTAGCGATTGACGCCCTGATTCAGCGCTTGAGCACCGGTATTAAGTTGATTGAATCCAGCGACCAGCTGATTACTTTTGACGAGTAGCTGCGTCAGTCCAGCGACGACTTGTTGATTACCTGCTTGCAGTTGGTCGACGCCGTTAATATATTGGTTTAAACCGATGCGCATCGTTTGACTGCCTTGTGCCAGTTTCAGTGAACTGGTGGCCAGTGTATCAAGATGCCCGGCGAGCTGCCGATTGGCCGATGCCAGTTGAGTGCCACCGGTGGCGAGTTTTTGATTAGTCGTCGCAGCGGTTTTGAGGCCGCCATCTAGTTGCTTGATAGCTGCAAACATTGTCTTGGCATAGCTAGTCGTAATCGTTTGCGCAACGGATGTCCGAATTGCGCCGACCGCGGAAGTTGCCATTTTGCTGGCGACAAAGTTATGGCCAGCGCTCGTGTCATAGTGCAGCACCATCGCTTGTGGGTGCCGATTGAGCAAGGTCGTGGCGTGCTGCGAGAAGTTTTTAGGAATCGTGAGGACCATGTAGTAGCGGCCATTTTTTAACCCGGTTTGGGCTTGGTCTGCCGTCATCGCATGAAATTCCAGCGCATCGGATTGCTTGAGTGTGTGCGTCAGGTCGTGGCCGATACTGAGTCGGTGACCCTGGTATGTGACAGCCTGGTCCTGGTTGACAACGGCGACTGGTAAGTGATTGAGCCGCCCATACGGATCCCACATTGACCGGAGAAACGTGACGGCGTATATCGATGGAATCAACATAATAATTGCCATGACGATCATCATAAATTTGTGGCGCTGCATGTAGGCCCATTCTGCTTTAATCATTGTCATTACTCCCCCTTGTGGTGAAAGGTGTCAGGTAACACCGTTGGAAATTCGCCTGTGCACCAATGAGAATAACAGGTTTTAAATGAAGTGCCACATCAGTTTCCCCGCGTGTGAGGCTTATGCCACACTTGGGGCGTAAGTGGGGTGTAAAACGGCGCTGACATTTGGAGATTGTTAGTATGACGAACAGATCACCCATTACAGATGGGAATAGATGGGGTCTATTAAAATTCAAGTATACTTCCGGATATAGTTGGATTAGAAATTGCGGATTTGCTTTCTTGAACATGAGCGTACATTTATAATAAACGCAAGGGTAGGGGAATTGTATTAACGCTGAAGTTATTATTGGCGGATAATCGAAAGGAATGGCTATTGTTATGAAAAATCCAATCATGTGTTGTGCCTTAGCCACTTTAGGGGTAAGTCAGGGGAAAATTGATAAGTTAGATCCCACCACTTGTCACTTTTATGACTTAATCAATGAACAGCACGTTGCATTATTGTGGGAACAATTAGTGGGTCGTAAAAGTGCCCAAGCGGTGAGTCAAATCGAAGCTGCTCAAGTGAACTGGCAGCAAAATCATCCTGATCTGGCTGATTCGCTGTACTTTCTAGCAATCGTGGGCGCAAGTGATAAGTTAATCCGAAGCTTGCAACGAAATGGGGTCAGAACGGTCTCGCAACTAGATGATATGATTAGGCAACAGATGAAGATGCCAACTGATTGGCGGAAAAATCCAATGGAAAATGCCGCCCTCGTTCAAGCCTATCTTGATTGGAAAGTCACCAATCAAGCGGAATTACAGCGGGAGCTTGAAACCAAGCCAGAGGTTGATTTGAGTGTGCGATTAGCGCAAGTTGCAAATCAGCAGCGAACCGCAGCAAAGCTTCAAAAGTGGTTTGGCGTTGAGAAAATTCCGAAGACGTTAATGGCATTTTTAACGTTAGACTTTAAGAAGAAAGACCTCCTAGTGAGTCGTTTGTCAGGGAAGACGTTACAAGAAATTGGTGATGAACATGGGCTGACGCGTGAGCGTGTTCGTCAGATCATTGCCAAAATGGTTCAGCAGCTTCCATTATTTGACGATGTTGAGAAATATCACAAATTAGTATTGACTTATGATATCCAACTCGATCAATTTTTAAACTATACTCAAGGGACTGAGGAAATATATACTTATTTGACTCTTAAGTACAAACGCCCTAAAACGCTGGCGTCATTGGACCAATACTTACTCGCACTGAATAAAGTGGCACCGGATGCTTTAGGGGCCCGATTGAATCAGCACGGAAAATTCATTAATCACGCGAATCAAGTGGTTCCTTTTTCGGCCGCCAATGTGATTGATGAAATTCTGTTTAACAATCGACGGGTCTTTGATAATGATGAAATGGTCGTTCAAATGGAAAGCTTTTTTGAAGCTCATGGT
This sequence comes from Lactiplantibacillus sp. 7.2.4, assembly GCF_018991185.1. Lineage (NCBI taxonomy): Bacteria > Bacillati > Bacillota > Bacilli > Lactobacillales > Lactobacillaceae > Lactiplantibacillus > Lactiplantibacillus sp. 7.2.4. The sequence goes on along the minus strand of NZ_JAGYGS010000005.1, from coordinate 63,326 downwards.
CAAATGCAGGCGACTGCCATTTCGGCTCGTGCGGTACTGGCCCAGATCGAACGTCAAGCACATATTATTCAACGAACGAATGGCTACTTTCGGTACTATGAGTTGGATCTGCACGATATACTGGACTATCTGGACGAGTTGAATGCACTATTTGATGTTGCAGATGGCATTTATGGGATTGATTACTTTTTTGACCACAATCAGTCGCTGATGGCCGAACTAGGGCTGCAAGAAAGTTCTGAGTTAGCTAATTTGTTAAAAGGCTTGGGCTATGAGCGGTTTGAGCGCTTAAATACAATTGTTCGTCAGTCGCAGGTTTACATTGGGGCAATCAAGAATGATACCCAGTGCAAGGAGCAATTTTATCTTGGTGTTTTTTCACAGTTTGACGGGCAATCATTGGCAGATACCGTTGACTACCTTGAAGCTAATTTTGCGCTTCAGCGTCCAACGATGTGGTCATACTTGGGAACAACTTATAAGCCATACATTCATCGCAATATGATCAATATGAATGTTAAGTTGCCCAGTGATGTAGATTTTTATCGTAAAATGAAAGTTGTTCTCAATGAACCAATATATCCTTATGACCAGGCTGCAGCGATTATTAAGCTAGTTGATCCGTCGATACAAGTGTCACCATTACTGATGGATCGACTCGGTTACATCGAGCGAAGTGCCCTGTTAATGCAAAAATCTTATGCTTCTTTGAATGATGCAATTAGAGCACTGTGGTTGGCGGATGACGAAATTTCAGTTGAGAAGGTTCAAGCTTATCCGAACAACTGGTTTAGATTCAAGGCGTATAATTTGGAATTGCAACATGACCTGGTTGCGATAGATTCGACCCGTTACTTGACGGCGAAGGGATTGGGTCGCATTGGCGTGACCAAACCGGATATTGATCGGTTTCTGCAAGAAATCATGTCATTTATTGAGGATGACGTCTTTTTCACTTGGAAATCGTTGCTTGATTCAGGCTTTGAAAGTGATTTTATGGCTAAATCTCAACTGAGCGACTTTGCGTATGAACGGTTGATTTTCACCATTCCGTCCATTAGGACCATCAAGACGCGAGGTTCAGTCTATGTTAATCAGAGTCATCCGACACCAAAATGTCCGCCATTAAATGATTTTTTTGCACAAGAACTGGGTGGGCAGTCACGTGATATCGACGATTTTTTACGTGAGCTGAATCTTAAATTCGGCCTGGATGTGACTAGAACAAGAGCACTTGAGAAGTTGGCTAAGGGCCAATTAGCGTATTCAACAGAGACTAATCATATCTATCCAGATAAATTGAGTATGTATGAAGATACTTACCAAGAATTAGGAATCGATGTTTAATGAGCGCCATAAACGGTTCAAAAGCTACTCATGACCAATAAATCAACGTTTATTTAATCAAAAAATTTATTTTTAATGAAGAAATTTAGATGAAATTAGGCTGACTAGTCCCAACGGAGACCGGTCAGCCTAATTTTTTGATAGTTATGATTTGACGCGAATTACGCCGCCTTCTACTGCGCTTATTTAGCGGATGTTGCATATCAAGAAGAAGTACGAGTCACAACTTGTTTTTAAACGCCAGCCACTTCAAATAATGGTCATGCGCCTTTTTCATTCGCCGATAACGTTGCGGTTGCTTGCGGTAGAAATTCTGATGGTAATTTTCAGCCGGCCAGAAATGATTTAGTGGTTCGATTGCCACGACGATCGGTTGTTTGTAGCGCTTTGAATCAATGACGGCTTGTTTAGACGCCGTGGCAATTGCCTTTTGGCTTGGATTGGCGTAGAAAATGACCGGACGATATTGGTTGCCGCGGTCATTAATCTGTCCAAACTGGTCGGTCGGGTCGATCAGTTGCCAATAGAGTTTGACAAGTTCTCGATAAGACGTTTTACGGGCATCATACCTGATTTCGACCGCTTCCACGTGGCCGGTGTACTGACCACTAACTTGCTCGTAGGTGGGTTGTGCCCACGAACCGCCCGTATAGCCCGAAGTGACGGCAATAATTCCGGGACGTTGGTCAAAGGGCTCGACCATGCACCAAAAACAGCCGCCGGCAAACACGGCGCGTTCTTCATGGCTAGCATCGATTTGTGGTGTGTCAGAATAATCTGATTTGGGCACCACGGACCCGTTGCCGGTCAGTGCCAAGTAGAAATCCATCACGTCCGGCGTGAGGTTATCACGAGTCGCGAGTGGCCGTAAATCGGCTTCCAACTGCTTCAATTGACCAGTTGGGGATAATTGTTGCGGATTATCTTTGGCCTGAACGAGTAAATGCCGCTCCCAGTCGCGGGTCGCAGGATTTAAGATTAGGTTGTATAGGTCGCGCATTAACGCGGCATTATTTGTTTTCATGATTAATCACCCGCTGCTAGTTGATTGACTGTGTTGGTGAGATGCTGGGAGTTAAGATTGTTTCTGGTTCGCTTCATTTTTGTTAGATTCATCAAACTCAGGTCCATTTTAGCATGGTGCGGATGCATGCACCTAACGTCATGATTGGAAGTGAGATAGTTTAGGAAAAAGAAAGAGTAATTTTTTTCGTATCGATAATTAATAGAACAGGGAACATTGGCTGGCTTATTACAATTTAGGATATTAGGTGCCGTAGAACTGATCCGTCACCTATTACGACAGATAATCGACGACGATATGAATGAACCTTTTCTGATCAGGTTGCAACTGTTTATTCCAAAATAAAGCGGTTGCATTTCCCTCAATCTTTCGCTAGAGTGGAATGGTAAGCCTAAACTGACCGAGGATGGTCGTAGTGGACTGGATGAGAGGGACGATTGATATGTATAAAATGATTGTTTGTGATTTAGATGAAACATTGATGAATGATGACGGGACGCTGTCAGCTAAGAATACAGCGGCCATCAAAGCGGCGGCTGAAAAGGGCGTGTTCTTCGTGCCAAATTCAGGGCGGAGTTATACCTCTTTTCAAAATGATTTGGAAACGATGGGGCTTCGCAATCAACCGCACCAATATTCGATTTCATATAATGGTGGCTTGATTTTGGAAAATGCCGGTAACAAACCGCTGGCCGTTAACGCCATGCCTTACGAACTTGCCAAGGGCGTCTTTGAAGCTGGGGTGGCCGATGAACGCGCAGCGACCCATGTATATACGCAAGATAAACTGTACATTTATAATCCGGTTGCTAGTGATTCCGCCTACCTTGAAAACCGTGGGGTGACGTTTGAAGTAATGAACGAACCTGATTTTTCACGCTTCAAGGATATGAATATCATGAAGATCATCATGGCCTTGCCAACGATGGCTGACCGCAAAGCAATGCGGGCTGCGGCTGAACAACGGGTTGACGCCAGCAAGTTAGCCGTCACCTATTCATCGGACCGGTACGTGGAATTCAATCCCGCCGGCGTGAATAAGGGGAGTGCGACCCTACAATTGGGTAAATTACTCGGCATCACCGCGGATGAAATCATTGCAGCCGGTGATAACGGAAATGATCTGCCAATGTTAAACGCCGTGGGCCTGCCAGTCAGTGTTGCGAACGGGATTGATACCGTCAAAGCAGCAGCGAAGTATGTGACGGCAGCGGATAATAATCACGATGCGTTAGCTGAAGTAATTAATAAATTTGTATTATAAACCGATTTTTATCGTCAAAATGAAAGATACCATTTGGATTTCAATATTTACAAGTGGTATCATGGTAATTGAAAATGTGCTAATATGAGATAAATTATTTGTTACAAATTACCGAATGGGGGAACACGCATGAGTGCGATTCGCGACGATTTAGCTAAGGCGATTAAGGATAAAAACCTCGTTGAGATTTATTCCAAGGGAACCAATGAGCAATTTAGTGTCGGCTATGTCATTCAGCAGGACGAAAAGTTTGTGCTGGTTAAGGCCGTTAATGTCGATGGTGAACTAGATGGGCTAGTGGTTTTTCGTAAAGCATCGTTAGCCCGCGTGATTAGTGACACTGATTATTTGAAGAGTATGACGACTATCATTACACTCGCCAAGCAACGCGGGTACTTTGATGTCTGGAATACGGAACGGTTGGTCACTAAGTTGTTGAAGAAACAAAGTAAGACCAAGCATTCACTGCTCAAGACACTATTGAAGCAGGCCTTTCGCCACGACCAAGTCATTCAATTGTCTGGTCGCATCAAGAAACACGGTGATAGTTATGCCGGCTTTATTCACAGTGAACACAAGAAGTACATCGAATTCAATTACGTTGATATGTTTGACCTCAAAAAGCGGCCGCAAATTGCGATTCGCTATGCCGAAATTGATGAGGCCAGTTTCCACAGCTTTGAGACCTTTAACACCACCGCGGTGATTGAAAGTTTCATGCCCGGTGATTTTCATTAATTAAACTAATCAAGCGACGCCAATAGTGTATGGGTGTCGCTTTTTTGATGCGGTCATAACTGTTGGCCGCAGGGGTGGCGATCGGCTATCAAAAGGCCTGGATGCCATGGGACGACCGGTTTGAGGACGATTTTGTTAGAAGTCAGTGATTCGATAAAGATTGTTAAGTTTTTATGCTGTAAATATACAAACCGAATTAATTTCGCTACAATGGTAGTATTGAGCTGAATGTGGGGAGGGGAGCAGTTATCGTTTACGTTTATTGGTATATCGCGGCGTTTGACCATTGGTACTCGGTCATGCTGGTATTTTTACTACAAATACTGATCAATCGCGAGTTACGCCAGAAAAGGGTGTATGCCAGTATCGCGGTGATGTCCGTGCTCCTGACCGCGATTTATATGCTATACGACGACTATTCAGATATTATCACCTTTATGGTCAATATGGGGCTGCTGGCGTTTGTGCGTCGTAAAAAGTACTTCATTGTCACCAGTCTGACGGCGACGTTAGCTTACATTCTATTTAGTTTCTTTGGCAATTACGCCACTGAGTCGATTCTGCACCTGCTCAATCTCGGATTGAATGATTGGAGCGGCTGGTTATTTGAATTGATTGGTGAGACGATCGTAACTGCCTGCATGCTGGCGGTAGTGGTCAGTTTTAAAATTTTACAAAAACGTTACCCACGGCAATTTAGTGATGAAGTGACCTTGAACGTGATCGTCAGTGCTTTGGTCGTCGTGGCAGTGGCCTTTTTCACCATTACGACTGTTGCCGATAATTACAATATTGGCTCCGGCTTTTTAGGCATCTTGATGTTGATACTAGTGGCGATCTTGATGATCAATGCCGGCACGTTTATTTACTTATTTTATAGCTATACGATGCGCCTTCAGAGCAATCGGCAGGCCCTCGAGCGCAAGCAGTATGATATTTATGTTAAAAATCTTGAAAGTAGCTACCAGAATTTACGTAAGTTCCGCCACGACTACCAGAATATTCTGTTGTCGTTGGGCGAATACATCCATACGGCGGATGACCCTGAATTGCAGACCTATTTTGATCGGGTCGTCACCAAGTCCCAGCAGAGTTTGAGCCGCGATTTTGGTCATTTTGATAATTTAGAGCAGATTAAGGACAAAGCCCTCAAAGCAATTGTCCAGAGTAAGTTTTCGGCCGCGCGCCAAGCGGGGATTCAAGTCCGGCTGGAAGCCAATGACCCCGTCGCTGCGTTGGCCATCGACCCGGTGACCTTAGCGCGGGTCAGTGGGATATTATTGGATAACGCCATTGAAGCGGTCAAAGGACAGAGTGGCGGCCAAATCACCGTGGCAGTGGTCAAGTATCCGAAGATGGTCGAATTGATATTTGCCAATTCACTGGCGGCGCCCATCGAACGATTGGACCAATTGATGGTGGCCGGTCATACATCCAAGGGCGCGGGTCACGGACAGGGATTAGCGACTGTCCGTGAACTATTAGACCCATTGACCAACGTGACTTATGAAGTCAGTTCGCGCCACCGATTTGAGTTTATTATTAGCATTGAAAGTGAGTGAGCAGCGTGTTAAAAACCTTTGTTGTGGAAGATGATTCAGAACAATTAGCGACCTTAAAGCAAATTATTACGAATCACATTATGATTAATGATTTTGACATGGAATTGACCCTAGCAACTGGTCAAGCCCAAACGCTGTTGGATTACGTTCAGAGCCATGAAAGTGTAGAAGGTTTGTATTTTTTGGATATTGAATACCCGGGCCAGGACTTGAACGGCTTGTCGCTCGCAACCAAGATTCGTGAGGCCGACGTGAATGCTAAGATCGTCTTTGTCTCGACCCACTCTGAAATGGCGTTTTTGACGTTTGAACGGCGCATCGAACCACTGGACTTTATCGTCAAGGATTTAGGTCAAGATACCGTCAAAGCCAAGGTCGAAACGGATATTCGCGTGGCGTATGAGCGTTACACCAAACAGGGGGCGACAAGCAAGGCGATGTTCTCCTATTCCAAGGGTGGGCAACTCTTCAACGTGCCGCTGGAACAAGTCTTGTTCATCGAGACTGGAACCAGCCGTAACAAGTTGGTCCTGCACTTATTAGACCGCATCGTCCAGTATAATGGCAAAATCAGTGACGAAACGGTCGCGCATCCCGAGCTATTTCGGGTGCACAAGAGTTTCTTGGTCAATCCGCAGATGTTGGTGCGGATCGATAAGCAACACCAGCTGGGCTACTTCGAAAACGGCGAAACGGTCGACATTGCCATTCGGAAGATGCATGATTTAGTCGCCTTGATCAAACAGTCCGATTTATCGGTCACGATGGACTAAGCTGACTCTTATGTAACAAAATCGTTAATGACAACTAAATAATCCTAACGTTGGTGCAGGCTATTTTGAGCTTTGCACCTTTTTTGTGTTGCAGTCGTGATTTGCAGGTATCCTTAAAGTATCAAATACCAGTTATGGGGACTGGATTGGAGGTGGTGTCATGAAGCAGTTTTGGTCACTGAGTCTAATGATTCTGGCGGGCTGTCTGTTGATTTTTGGTTCTGAATATAGTTTACAAGGCGATTATCATCGGCCAGTCAAGCAGTTGACAGTGTCGAAAGTGGTTTATCATCAAAACGCCACCTCCGCCACGATCAGCGGTCACACGAAACATGGCGTGATCGTGACAGTCAAGAGTGGCAAGCATGTTCGCCAGGTGATTTCAAATAAGCAAAATGGCAAGTTTTATCTTAAGATGCCCGTTAAAAAGCAAGTGACGATTCGGGTCGTGGGGTTGAAACCGAAAGTCTTAAAGGTACCAAGTGGGACAAAGAGTTAGTTTGGTGGGAGCGTAATAGTCGCTCCTTTTTTGTTGGCTTGAAGTCAGTCCCGGTTACGAGAATGGCGGGATTACAGGCTAGCATTGATGGTCAATAATTGCCAGGCCGTTTTAAAGATTGCTCCGGACCGTATGATTGACGCAAATCTAACAGCGCTATTGAGTGAACCGCGGTGCTTTGCTAAAAATCCATTAAGCTTCATCCCAACGGCTAGGCGCTACCCGTATTTTAGCGTAAGGTGAACATGACCAGATAAGGGGAGCGTGCGGGAATGTTAGTGATTGGCATTATTTTGATCATCGGGATTATCGGGACTTTTATTCTGCGATTCCAATTTCATTTTCGATTATCGATGGGCGCAGTGACTGAGACCGCGTTTGCGTGTTCGTTATTGAATATCGGCGTCTTTTTATTATTCGTGTTGCTGGGACAACTCACCGGACCAGTGTTGTTGTCGCAGTGGGCCTACTTGCCAATTTATCGGCTATTACAAGGCGGCCTGATTCCCGTCATCGGGATTGTGCTCGCCGTTTTCGGCATGGTTCGCGAAAAAGGCCTGATGAATTGGTGGCTACTGCACTTTAACGTCTTGTTTTTGATCTTTGACGTGTTATTTGTGTGGGTGGGCGCGGATATGTGATGAGTTTGGACCGGTATTTGTATATCAAGTGAAGACTGGAATTGGGGCGGCTGGGGTCGTCTTTTTTGAGATGGATAATTGTGATTCATTTAAAATAGGGTGGATGATGATTGTGTTGTCGAAGCGAGCTTGTTAAGAACTAGAAGCGAATACATCGATATAGGAGAGAAATTACTTGTGTAACAGGAAATAGTTGACAACTAAAGAAGTAATCGTGACAATGATATTAAACAGCTGGTATTGCGCCATTATTAAATTTCTAGCCAATTGCAGGAGGCCTCTTTGATGGAATATGGAACCTCATTTGCTTCCCCCTCATTTCTAAGTGGTGTTGCAAGGCCACTCGACCTAGGAAGTACGTTAAAAGGATATAATTTTTCTGTGAGTGAACAGGAACAAGATTTTGATGCATTAAGGTCTGATTGGAATGTGGTAGCGCTTGACTTGTGTGAGCTAATGGATGAGTATGCTGATGAGAACGAAAAGTAGGGATGAACAAAAATCCGTACTGGCCTTACGACTGGTGCGGATTTTTATCGTATCGTGTAGCACGTGTTTAGCCCAAAATATGGCAGACGGCTCTCAAAAATGTGAATGAACATCAGTCAACTTAATGCATCAAGAGCAGGCTCATTGCCAGCGCATTAATGATGAAATGAAGACTCATACTGGCGTGAATTTTGCCGGTCATCTGATAAACACTTGCCAGGACGAGCCCCATCGTGAGGTAAATCATAAAACTGGGCAGTGTCGAGCTGCTGTGCAGGCTGCCAAAGACAATGCCACTGAGAATGATTTTGAGCCAGGACTGCTTAAAAAAAGCATTCATGAGGACGCCACGAAAGACCAGCTCTTCGGTAATCGGCGTTAAAAACACCGCGCTGAGGGCCATCAGCCATAGCGAGAGGGTGCTACCAGCCATTAAATTTTGAATTGCGGCATTATTTTGGGTTTGACTCTGATGATAAATAAGTTGATTAAGTAATTGAAATATACTTTCCAGCACTAAGATGACGGCGTAACCGCCAAGAACGATGTGCCAGTCGTGGCGAGTCATTCGTTGTGGTTGATAGGCTCCTGTATAATGACGCATCAAGGCGTTAGCGGCCAAAATGACGATACCGAAGACAAGCACGTAAACAACGGCTAAGATGATCTCTAAGTTTGTGGTTCGTGATTGCCGATTAAGTTGGTTAATTAACCTAAGTAACATTGGGGGAATGACGACGCCAATTATCAGGCCAATCGTCAGTAATACCCGGGCGAGCCAGCCTAATCCCCGGTCAACTAATTCCATTGGACTTCACCTCTTGAGCTCATTTTACCGCAGTCATGGTCCTGGAACACGTAATTGCAAATCTGAAATATAGATTGTATGAATGAGGTTGTTTGGATTTCAGCATTATTAATATGTTGAATTTTAAAAAATGATGTAAAAACAATCATATATTTAAAAAATAATATTTAAATTCGCGGTTTCCGGATAAATCTTCACAATTTCTTCACAATTATGTAATAGTATATACTTGTACCTAATAGTTATACACTTGTTCATTTTACTCCCCCAAAGTGGATGGACGAGCAAGTACAATCCCCCATATTGTACTTAAACCTAACTCTTTGGCCCTACTGCTAATAAGCGGTAGAGTCATTTTTTTTTGCTCAAATCGCGGTCTGAACTGGACAAAATTATTAATAAACCCGTATTGCTCAAGTCTGATTTGCAGCTGATTTCTGGGATTGATTGTTTCTTGGAAAGGGCATTTACAGCTGATAACTGCACCAAAAAAGCCGAAGCAGCGTGCTTCGGCTTTAATCGTCTGATTCTGTTAGAACGTGTCACCCGTGTAGTCAATTGTGCTTGGCTTAGCATTCTTAATGCGTTCAGAAGCAAAGTTGACTGTTTCGCGGATTTGGTCATAGGTGTCTTGGTCTAAGCCTAATAGGTCCATGCATGAGTTAACGTGCGCGAAAATCTCAGGTTTAGCATCGATCGCCTTTTGTGACAAGGAAATGTTGACCTGCCGTTCGTCATCAGTATCACGCTTCCGTTCGACCCAGCCTTGAGTCTGCATCCGCTTGAGCAGTGGGGTCAACGTCCCACTATCCAAGTTGACGTGCGATCCGAGTTCCCGGACCGTCATTGGACTCTTTTCCCACAATGCAAGTAACGTAATGTACTGCGGATAAGTCAGCTTAAAGGGTGCTAAAGCTTCGGCGTAAAAGTGATTGTAGCGTTTGCTGGCAGTGTAAAGCGCAAAACAGAGTTGTTCGTCTAACAAAATATTCTTCGTTGGTGTCGCCATCAAACCGCCTCCTTTACTATTATTCTAGTACATTGTACGCAATTAATTTGCTAAATGCAATTAATATTGCGCAAATACATTGTTTTCTATCAAATTATTTATAAAAAGGTTGATTAGCTGACCTTGCTATGGGTCGTTTGCCGGATGCAAGTTAGGAATAAGTGGGCCATTGCTTGCTGGTTAATGACTAACTGGTGATTATCCGTGAAGGCGTATAACGGGACTTGGTCGGGTAGATCAGTCGCGTGGTGCTCACTGACCGGAATCAGGCAGGCCAGTTTGGTTTTATCATGGACAAATTGGTGGGCATCTTCGGGTGCCGATTTGATCGTTAATGACGCGAGCACGTGATAACCGTTGGGAACCAAGTGGCGCGCGTGTTTGACATGCACACCGTGTAGCCGGGAACGTAACTGGAGCCCGGTCGTGGTCGTCAATTGCAATGCTTGTTTCAGTTCAAGCAAGTAGGACTGTTGGTTATCGATATTTTTCAGTCGAATCTTGAAGTGACCGAATGGAATGGCGCGGTCCTGTGCTTGGACAGCTAAGGTGTGTTGTTCGGCCCGCAGTTTCGACTTAACGGGCTCGAAAGTATACTGTTGTAAAAGTTGTGTTGCTGTTTCCAAAAATATCACTCCCTAACCTTTAACTTAGTCCTTTAAAAACGGATGGTCAAATAATTGATTACGTTTGCTAGTCACGGGGTTTTCAAGTAGAATTGATGTGATAGGGGGTTGGGATAAAATGTTTATGACAACTGGTGATCTACAACGGTCACACATGATTAAAGGTGTTGTTTCTGTCACCAAGCACCTGATGTTCGAATCTGATGGTGTCGACCAATTTGAACGTTTCGATGATTTGATTGAACAAGTCAAACCATTGTTGCTGAAAAAAGCCGAAGAACAAGGTGGCGACGGCCTTATTTACGTGAACTTCAATACGTCCGTTGCTCAGATGAGTGTGGCGCCCCGGTTCCTAGTCGTTACGGGCTACGGGACGGTCGTCAAATTAGTGGACGAATCGGTTTGAGGCGGAGGATCTGAAAATTCAGGTCCTTTTTTGATTTGAGAGGGGAAGATTAGATGAGCAAGCAACCATTTGAACATGGGGCAATCGAAGTCTTTGACGCGACCCAAAATAATTTGCAACACGTCAGTCTCCGGGTCCCCAAGTATGCCACGACGGTCTTTGTGGGACTGTCCGGTTCCGGAAAATCGTCGCTAGTCTTTGATACGATTGCGGCGGCGTCACGACGCGAACTGAATGAGACGTTTCCGAGCTTCACGCAGCAGTATTTACCAAAGTATGGGCAACCGCATGTCGGCCACATCGAACATTTGCCGGTCGCCATCGTGATTGCCCAGCAGCGTTTGGGTAAAAATGCCCGTTCGACACTAGCGACTTATACCGGGATTTATTCCTTATTGCGCCTGTTATTCTCGCGAGTCGGCCAACCGTTTATCGGCTATTCCGACACGTTCTCGTTTAATCTACCACAAGGCATGTGCCCGACCTGTCAGGGCTTGGGATATGTCGACAATATTGATGAGCACCAATTGATCGATCCCGAAAAATCACTTAATCAGGGTGCCATCACCTTTGTGAGCTTCGCACCCGACACGTGGCGCTGGCGGCGTTATGCAACTAGCGGCTTATTCGATAATGACAAGCCTATCAAGGATTATACCGCGGAAGAATATGACTTGTTAATGCACGCGCCCCAACAAAAGCTCGACCATCCCGGTGCCGGCTTTCCAAGAACGGCGCTGTACGAGGGCGTTGTTCCGCGCATCAAGCGGTCGATTATTGGCAAAAAGGAAGCGGAACACCATCGCGATGCCATTGCGGCGGTGGTGACTCGCAAGCCGTGCCCCGACTGTGGTGGGTCCCGTTTGAAACCGGTCGTACTGACCAATCACATCAACGGCGTTAACATTGCGGAAGTGAGTGCGATGGATTTGAAGCACGTCCTGGCTTTTTTGCAAACGATCGACGCCCCGCTCGCACAGGATATCGTCCGTGAATTAGCAACTAAAATTCAGTCGTTGGTCGATATTGGCCTAGGCTATTTGACCTTGGATCGTGGCACCAGCTCGTTGTCGGGTGGTGAGGCGCAGCGTATCAAGATTGCCAAGTATCTGACCAGTGCACTCGTCGACATGGTCTACATTTTAGATGAGCCGAGTGTTGGGCTGCATCCGCACGACATTCAACTAATCAAGCAGGCACTCAATAAGCTCAAACAAAAGGGCAACACGATTCTGATCGTGGAGCACAACCCCGCGATGTTTGCCTTAGCGGATTACGTGGTCGAAATGGGCCCACAAGCTGGCAGTGCCGGTGGACAAGTGACCTTTACTGGGACGTACCCAGAATTATTGGCTTCGGATACATTGACTGGTCACTGGTTGCGTCAGCCACATCAGTGGGGCATCGAGCGGCCAGTTAAGTCGACGCTGGCCTTAACGCACGTGAGCGAAAACAACTTGCAAGATGTCAGCGTTGACGTGCCATTGGGCGTGATGACGGTCATTTCAGGTGTGGCGGGTTCAGGTAAGAGCTCGCTAGTGACTGCTTTGAAGCGGCAACTAAAGACCGACTACATTGACCTAGCGCAAACCCCCGTGGGCCTCAATATTCGTTCGACGCCCGCCACGTATTTAGGTGTTTTGGATGCGATTCGCCAATTGTTCGGTAAGGCTAATGGCGTCGCGACCAGCTGGTTCAGCTACAATGGTAAGGGCGCTTGTCCGCGGTGTAAAGGCAAGGGTGTGACGATCACCAATATGGCATTCATGGATCCCGTCGTTCAGACCTGTGAGTTGTGTCATGGGCAACGTTATAATGAGACTGCGCTCAGTTACACCTATCTGGGCAAAACAATTGCGGAAGTACTGCAATTATCCGTGACTAAGGCGCTCGAATTCTTTGCGGATACGGCCAAAGTTGCCGCGCCGTTGAACAATTTGGTGCGTGTCGGTTTAGGCTATTTAACGCTCGCCCAGCCGCTAACGACCTTGTCCGGTGGCGAGCTACAGCGCTTGAAGCTGGCAATTGAGCTTGGTAAACAGGGGACGGTCTATTTATTAGACGAACCGACAGCGGGACTGCATTTGCAGGATACCGAACGGCTATTGAAGTTATTTGCTGAGCTGGTCGATGCGGGCAATAGTCTGATTATTATCGAACACAACTTAGCAGTCATCAGTCAGGCAGATTGGTTGATAGACGTCGGCCCAGATGCTGGGCGGTATGGTGGTCAGATTCAGTACAGTGGCACGCCGCGAGACGCCGTAGCAGTCAACGGCTCACGGACCGGCGCGGCCCTGAAGGCTTGGATGCAAGCTTGAAGTGAATCATGAAAATAAATGTAAACAAAAAGCACGCGCAAAATAAATTGCGCGTGCTTTTTTAGAAGGGCGGTAGGTGGGAATCGAACCCACGCGTGCCGGAGCCACAATCCGGTGCGTTAACCACTTCGCCACTACCGCCATCACGTTAACTTTTCGCCAACATATCTAGTATACACTAAAATGCTGGGGTGCATAGTGTTTTTTCTGGATTTTTGAAAATTAATGTAAATGGAAGTGGCGCCAAGTGATGAGCATACGGTGGTGAGTCTGGGGCTGATTGAATGAGCCAATGGTTCTATGCCTGTGATGCCGCGACTCTAAGACCTTCAAATCTAAGTGAGCGTGCTCAAAATGGGGCGTAATCATTGATGAAAAATGAGTGAGTAGTTGCCACAGTTCAATAATGTTTGTGTTAAATAATAAGAATATAAATAATAATCGTTGGAATCGTTTTCATTCATCGATTAACGCGGTATACTATCAGTGGGTAGAATTATATGAACATCATGTTTTGATAATGGTAAACCTTTGGAGGGGCAATTCATGAAGAATAATCAGGAATACGTAATGATGGCAGCGCGTAAAAATCGGCGCTTTTGGCTTGCAGCGGGGACGGCGTTGTTAGTATGGCAAGTCAACAATCAAACGGCTCAGGCTGATGTCCAACAGACGCCGACGAGTAGTGCTGATACGACCGTTGTCACTGCTAATGCGACAGCAGCGTCGAATGTCGTTCAATTGCAGAGTGGCGCTAAGAATAGCACGAAGACGACATCGACAGCTGAAACAACTAAGTCCGAGTCAACGAGTCCACAACAGGCTGGCAGTGATTCGCAAGCCACGTCAGCGAGTGGGACTGCTAGTTCGGCCGCAAAGACTGTCGCGTCTGGTCAGGCTGCTTCAGACTTGACCACGAATGCGGATAATCGTGCTAAAAGCGAAAGTACAACACCGTATACAGATGGTAGTAACGCTGTTGAAAATAAGCAAAATACCACCGCTGTGGTAACGAGTGCAGACAAAGCAGCAACTGGGTCACAGTCGACTACTGAAACCGGTACGACACCAGCACAGTCTGTTGAAACCGATAAAGCTGGTTCTGCCGGCGATTCAGTGCCAGTTGATTCAGCCGCGAAAGCTGATCGAGTTAACGATACAAGCCTGTCTAACGATGGTTATGACGCGGTTGGTACAGACGTCAATAGCAGTCAACCTAGTGAAACCGACAAGACTGGAACGGATGAGACAGGATTATCCACAGATGGAATCGGCTCGCAGACTGTGACCGATGAGAGAACCAGTGCGGGACTCACTGCAGATTCACTCAGCAGCTTACAGCCAAGGTTAGCCCAAGTTCAAGCCAGTTCGTTGCAGTTGGATACCGTGGATGCAGCGCCAACCGTAGCGCAGGATTATGCTGCCTGGGATGCAATCACTGATACGACCCGCAAAGGCATCATGGGGACTTCTGAATGGTGGATCGATGACAGCGATAATACGTTGCACTTAGGGGCTGGGCAATTGGCGGATGCTAATGTTCAGTTTGATGATAATGCCGAAGTGACAGATTGGGGCAATGTGGGCTGGGGCCAATATGTAGAAGCGCATAATGCAAAGTTGACGCTGCTGTTTGAAGGCAGTGTCGCTGTTGGGGCTAATGCACGTGGGCTATTTAATGGGTTAACTTTTGACCTGAGTAATGAAGAGTATCCGAGATCGTTTTTTTCTCAGATAAGTGTCAAACAAACGACGGATATGTCCTATATGTTTGAGCGAGTGACGTTTATGGCGTCCGGGGTGTTTCTAAATGATTGGTATAGTCTGGCTGACTCGGTAAATGCCTCACATATGTTTGAAAACGTCAAGTGTATTGCGAATGCTAGTCAGTATGATAAACGAGTGTTAGTCGCACTTCCATTTCTCGCGAACGCGTATTCTGATACGTCTTACATGTTTAATAATAGTGGGTTTTCAAGTATTGCTATGGCGTCAGATGCCTCTGATGCTTCTAAACTGACGAGTCAAGTGACGAGCATGGCGTACATGTTTAATAATTGTACGCAACTAATGTCACTTGACCTAAGCAAATTTGATACGCACAATGTTACAGATATGTCCTATATGTTTAATGGCGATGAAAATCTGGGGAAACTGGTGATTAGTACCTATTCCCCCAATAATCCTGACCAGACTTTTGATACCAGTAATGTCACTAATATGTCGCACATGTTTACGCGGTGCGATGCATTAGGCAACTTAGATGTTAGCGGCTTTATCACCAGCAAGGTGACTAATATGTCTCATATGTTTGACTATTGTTATGCGACCACATTAGACGTTGCAAATTTTGATACGAGTCAGGTCACTGATATGCAAGCAATGTTCAATGGTGCAGTCCATGTGAAGACACTAGATCTGAGTAACTTTGATACACATTTGATCACTAATATGGATAATATGTTTACAAACTGTGAAAGTTTAACTAGCCTGATATTACCAACGCACTTTGTGGATCAGCAAGTGACGAGTATGAAGCAGATGTTCACTAATTGTGCGACACTCACAAGTATTGATCTTGTAGATGATTTTGATACCCGTAATGTGACCAACATGGATCAATTGTTTTCTGGTTGTCAAAAGCTGACCAGCCTAGATGTCAGTCAACTTGATACGAGCCATATAACAAACATGGCAGATTTCTTCAATGATTGTGAATCCTTAACAAATATTGAGGGTCTTACACATCTAAACACGGCTGCAGTCACAACGATGGCCAATATGTTCAGTAATTGTCGTTCGTTAACGGCACTTGACCTGTCAAACTTTGAGACCAGTCGGGTGACTACGATGGCCAACATGTTTAATAATTGTGCCTCGTTGCCTGTGTTAGATGTATCAAGTCTTGACACTAGCCAGGTCGTGAATATGGCCAATATGTTTGCTGGCTGTGCAGCATTAAGCGCACTGGATACAACGCCATTGAAGACAACTACTGTGACTAACATGTCAGGGATGTTTAAAGGAGACCGAGCACTTGTTTCATTAGACATTAGTAAATTGGCGACTAGTCAGGTCACAACGATGAGTCACATGTTCGAAGATGTGTTTGCAGATCAGAAAGTGCAATCATTTACGGGGCTTGAAAAGTTGGATACGAGCAACGTGACAGACATGTCCTATATGTTCGCAGGTTTCTTTTTGCCAGTTGCAATGTCGTTGAACCTTGTTAATTTTGATACTCGTAAAGTGTTGAATATGCAAGGAATGTTCAAAGGTTATGTTAATTTCAAAGATGACTATTTAGGTTATCTGCAAACAGGCAATGTGACGGATATGTCCTATATGTTAAGCGGCCTCGTCAATCATACTCAATTTGCTTGGTCTAATAATTTAGACACGCACAGCGTGACAACCATGGCTTATATGTTTAGTGACTCACCGGATATGGAAACGTTTGTCTGGAAGCAACAATTAGGTATGGATCAAGTTACAGACATGCAAGGGATGTTTGCGAATAATATCGCTTTAGTCAATGTCAATTTTGAACAGTTTGACACCAGCCAAGTGACGGACATGACGGCGATGTTCAGTGGTGATACTCGCTTGGAAAGACTGGACTTGACCAGTTTCGATACCAGTAATGTCGAGCACATGTACAAAATGTTTTATTTGGATAGTGCGCTCAAAAATTTGAATCTTTCATCGTTCAGTGGTGAAAAACTGCAGTTTAACTATGAGATGCTGTATAGCATGTTTGGATTGTTTAATTTGCTATTGGTTGAGGATAGTGATGGTAATATACAAGGAGGGCAATATCAGACGTATTTAAGCACATTGATACTTGGCTGTAAAACAAGACTCTCATTGCCTAAGCCAACAAGTGTCTTGGGTTGGTTTGATTCATCTAAAGCTAGTAAAGAGGAAATACAGGAAATACTTGCAACTTATCCTACAGCTGAGGCCTTTGAGGAAGTACTTGTAGCGAGTGGCCTAAAGCCGAATTTACTTGTAAGTGCATATTTAGCACCGTCTCAAGGATTCGATGGTGTTTGGATCAACAATGCCACCGCCGAGACGCTCACCTCAGAACAGCTCATGGCTCGTTACGATGGGACCAACCCGCTTGCAACTGCTGCCACCTGGACCTGGCAAAATATTCTGGGCAAGGATTTGCAGGTGATTAGTGGGACGAACAGTACTTGGGCACCTAAAGATAGTCTCGCTGGTTTGATTGATACGAGTAAGACGATTGATGATTTAACAACCACGGTCACGGACGCAACGACTAATCAAACTTTAACGTCGAGTCAGTTAAATGCGCTATTGCAACAGCCAGCTCATTCGGGTGAATATCAAGTTGCTTATCAGTATATTGATGGTGATGGGACCAAACAGATTTCCGTACCCGTTACACTATCATTGGTTGCTAATCAGAGTCTCATCACCGCTAAGGATTCGGTCTTACAACTAGGGACGATGTGGACTGCGGCCGATAACATTGCTTCGCTATTGGACGCTGACGGGTCGGTCACTGATTTAACCAAGGTCAATGGTGTTGTTAGTGTTAATGGAATTGAAAACGGTACCGTGGACACAGCGATTCCGGGCGTCTATCAAATTGATTATCAAATAACTGACAGTACTGGCACAGTACGGACGGCCACAGCCACCGTGATTGTTAACGGGTTGACACTTAAAGAAACGCAGGTCAACGTTTCAACAGATGACCGGTGGGATCCGCTGACTAATATCGACAAGGCGATTGATGATCAGGGTAATGAAGCTGCGGTTGAGCTGACGATTATGGATGCGAGTGATGCAGAAGTCGCCAACATCAAGAAACCGGGAACTTATCAACTCAACTATCACTTTACGGATGCGCATGGTGAACATACTGCGACCGCAGCGGTTAACGTTAAGGCTGATGAGAATCATGCTGATTTGCAGGTTAAAGATAGTCGCGTTTATCAATTCGGCACTTGGAACCCAACGGACAATTTTGTGTCAGCAATGGATTCCGATGGCGAAACGCTGGATATTTCGGCTCTGAGTGTTACTGGTACGGTTGACTTGAATCAGGTCGGAAAATACACTATCACCAATCAGTTTACTGATCAATTCGGCGTTGCGCATTCGGCACAAGCTACGGTTGAGGTGCTGGAAAATCAAGCGGCAATTAGTGTCGATAACAACAGTGGCAAGCTCTATGCACACGGTGTTTGGAATCCAGATAGCGTTGTCGTCACAGCAACTGATGTGGATGGTACCACGGTTGAAGCTACGAAAATTAAATGTAGCGGAACAGTAGATATGACTACACCTGGCGAAAATAAATTAACCTACAGTTTCGTGGACGGCCTTGGAAAAGAACACAGCAAGAACACTACGGTAACGGTTCTAGAAAATCAAGCGGCAATTAGCGTAGATAATAACAGTGGCACGCTGTATGCCAACGGTATTTGGAATCCAGACAGTGTTGTCGTGAACGCAACTGATGTGGATGGTAGTACGGTCGAGGATGCGAGAATCAAGTGTAGCGGAACAGTAGATATGACTACACCTGGCGAAAATAAATTAACCTACAGTTTCGTGGACAGCCTTGGAAAAGAACATAGCAAGGACACTACGGTGACGGTGCTGGAAAACCTGGCTGGCATCAAGGTTAAATCAACCACTGAAAGCTTCCGGATTGGGGCAAAATGGTCGGAGGAAAATAATTTTGACAGTGCGACAGATGTGGATGGTACCTCGGTTGACTTATCTAATGTTGCTATCGAGAGTACTGTAAATTCGGAGGTAGTCGGCCAATACAAGGTTACGTATAGTTTCACAGACCAACAAGGCCAACTCCGAAGCATTGTTGTTCCAGTTGAAGTACTAGCAAACCTAGCCGATATCAGGGTTAAGTCAAAGACGGAAAGCTTCCGAATCGGTGCAAAATGGTCGGCAGAAGATAACTTTGATAGTGCGACTGATGTTGATGGTACTCCGCTTGGCTTATCTAATGTTGATGTCAAGAGCACGGTAAATACGGAAGTGGTCGGTCAGTACAAGGTCACATATAGTTTCACTGATCAGCAGGGTAAGCTTCGAAGCGCTGAAGTTCCGGTTGGAGTGCTGGCAAACTTGGCCGGTATCAAGGTTAAATCAACCACTGAGAGTTTCCGAATCGGTGCAAAATGGTCTGAAAAGGATAACTTCGATAGTGCGACCGATGTTGATGGGACACCTATTAATTTATCTAATATTGATATTGAGAGTACTGTAAATTCAGAGGTGGTTGGTCAATACAAAGTCACATATAGTTTCACTGATCAGCAAGGTAAGCTTCGAAGCGTTGAAGTTCCAGTTGAAGTGCTGGCAAACCTAGCTGGTATCAGGGTTAAATCAACCACTGAGAGTTTCCGCATTGGTGCAACATGGTCGGAGAAGGATAACTTTGATGGTGCGACAGATGTCGACGGGACGCCAATCGATTTGGCTGATGTAGATATCACCAGTACAGTTGACCCGGAAAAAGTTGGTCAATACAAGGTCACATATAGTTTCACAGATCAATAAGGTGAGCTTCGAAGCGTTGAAGTTCCAGTTGAAGTACTAGCAAACCTAGCTAGTATCAAAGTTAAGTCAACGACAGAAAGCTTCCGCATTGGTGCAAAGTGGTCGGAGGAAAACAATTTTGACAGTGCGACAGATGTGGATGGTACTCCGCTTGGCTTATCTAATGTTGATGTCGAGAGCACGGTAAATCCAGAAGTGGTTGGCCAATACAAAGTCACATACAGTTTCACAGACCAACAAGGACAACTTCGAAAGGCTGATGTCACGGTTAATGTACTAGCGAACTTGGCTGGTATCAAAGTCAAAGCATCGACTGAAAACTTTCGGATTGGTGCAAAATGGTCTGAGAAGGATAACTTTGATAGTGCGACAGATGTTGATGGAACGCCAATTGACTTAGCTGATGTAAACATTATCAGTACAGTTGACCCGAAAGCAGTCGGCCAATACGAGGTCACATATAGTTTCACAGACCAACAAGGCCAGCTTCGAAGCGTTGAAGTTCCAGTTGAAGTGCTGGCAAACCTAGCTGGTATCAAAGTTAAATCAGCGACTGAAAGTTTCCGTATTGGTGCAAAATGGTCGGGGAAGGATAACTTCGAAAGTGCGACGAACGTAGATGGTACAGCGGTTGCTCTATCTGATGTAGACGTCACCAGTACCGTTGACCCGGAAAAAGTTGGTCAATACAAGGTTACGTACAGTTTCATAGACCAACAAGGGCAGCTTCGAAAAGCTGAGGTTACGGTTGATGTCCTGGCAAACTTGGCCGGCATCAAGGTCAAATCAACGACTGAAAGCTTCCGGATTGGTGCAAAATGGTCGGAGAAGGATAACTTCGATAGTGCGACCGATGTTGATGGGACACCTATTAATTTAGCTGATGTAAATATCACCAGTACGGTTGACTCAACAGCAGTTGGCCAATACAAGGTCACATATAGTTTCACTGATCAACAAGGTAAGCTTCGAAGCATTGAAGTTCCAGTTGAGGTACTAGCAAACTTAGCAGGTATTAAGGTCAAATCCACAGCTGAAAGTTTCCGCATTGGTGCAAAATGGTCTGAAAAAGACAACTTTGATCGTGCGACAAATGTCGATGGTACACCAGTTGATTTGGCTGATGTAGACATCACCAGCACGGTTGACTCAAAGGCAGTCGGTCAATACAAGGTCACATATAGTTTCACGGACCAGCAAGGCACAGTGCAACAAGTAATCGTACCAGTGAATGTGTTGGCAAACTATGCCAATTTGCGACTTAACCAGACTGAACTTAGTTTTCGTGCAGGAGATAATCGCTGGCAACCTGAAAGCAATATCGCGGCAGCAACTGATATTGATGGTCGTGCCATTGATTTAGCCACCATGCAGATCACGAATGCGGTTGATTCAACAACGCCTGGGACGTATTTGGTCAACTATGCTTTCACGGATTCATTCAATCAGACGCATCGTGCAACAGCGACGGTAACGGTCTTGGACAACTTAGCAGCGCTAACAATGACGCAACAACACGTTACACTTTACCTGGGCAATCGTCAGTGGCAACCGGAAGATAACTTTGGCGGTGCTAAAAACGTCGATGGCAGTGCAATCACGTTTGACCAGCTACAAGTTCTCGGTCACTATGATTTAAAGGTAGTCGGTGATTATGAATTAACGTACCAATTCACTGACCAGTTAGACCATTTGCGGACGGCCCAGTTCACGGTGACAGTTGCTGAAAATCAGGCGACGATTGTGGTTGAGAAGACAGCGGTTACATTGCATGTTGGTGATACTTGGGAACCGATGATGAACTTCGTGAGTGCCACTGACATGGATGGCCAGGCGATAGCTGAAGATCGCATTTCGGTGAATGTGACAAAATTAAATCAGCGCTTGCGTTTGATGATGATGCGGTCACGCGCACTACCAATCGTTGATACAACGGTGGCCGGAAGTTATCAGGTCAGTTATCAGTTCATCGATGGTAACGGGAACTTGCAAAAATTAGCCACAACAGTCAGTGTGTTACCAAACGAGTCCGCACTGAAGTTGGCTGCAAACGATATCACGTTCTATGCTGGTGATGAGTGGCAGCCAATGGCAAACGTGGTCAAAGCGACGAATGTTGACGGGACACCCGTAACGGCAGACCAGCTCAGGATTTCTGGGAGCGTTAATCCAAACGTCGTCGGTCAGTATCGCGTTTTATACAGCTTCGTTGATCAGCAGAATAAGCTGCAGCAGGCGGTAACGACCGTAAACGTATTAGCTAACCAGGCGGCACTTTTGCTAAAACATGATCAGGTCGCACTGACGGTCGGTGATGAGTGGCAGCCATTAGCTAACTTACAACTGGCCCGTGATGTGGATGGGCACGAAATTGCGTCAACTGATTTAGTCATCGATGGGCAGGTTGACACAGCAGCTCCAGGGACGTATCAAGTCCGTTATCATTTCACGGATATGCGAGGCCATGAGCAACAAGCAGTCGCGATGGTCACAGTCGTTGAACCAATTGTTGTTGATCAGGCGTTATTGCGTTTACACGCGGAAACGGTGACTTTACGTGCTGGCGCAACTTGGGCGCCATTATCAAACGTGGCTGAAGTGCTAGATTCTGACGGTAGCGCCCAGACGAGTGAGCAAGTGAGCGTGCAGGGCACTGTCGAGTTGAATCAAGCCGGCAAATATCTGTTAACGTATCATTTCTTAGACCAACTTGGTCATGACCATAGTGCAACGGCCACGATTATTGTATTGGAAAATGAGGCCAGTCTTAAATTGCGGACGACAGCAGTCACGCTGAAAGTCGGCCAGAAGTGGGATGCAACTGCTAATATTTTAGCAGCAACCGATGTGGATGGTCGTTCAATCAACGAAGCAGTTGTTATTACTGGTGATGTCGATTGGCGGTGCCCAGGAATTTACCAGCTCACTTACGAGCTTGTGGACCAACTAGGTAAAATGCATTCAGCGAAGACAAAGATTACGTTGATTGCTGCTGACGATGGTTCAGATAACCAGGGCGGCAACGGCAATACGGATAATGGTTCGGGTAATCAAGGCGGCAATGGCAACACGGACAATGGTTCAGGTAACCAGGGCGGCAATGGCAACACCGACAACGGTTCGGGTAACCAAGGCGACAACGGTAATACGGATAACGGTTCGGGTAACCAAGGCGGCAATGGTAATACGGGCAACGGTTCGGGTAACCAAGGCGGCAATGGCAATACCGACAACGGTTCCGGCAACCAAGGCGGCAATGGTAATACGGGCAACGGTTCGGGTAACCAAGGCGGCAATGGCAATACCGACAATGGTTCGGGCAACCAAGGCGGCAACGGTAATACGGACAATGGTTCAGATAACCAAGGCGGTAATGGTAACACGGACAATGGTTCGGGCAACCAAGGCAGTAATGACGATGCCAACAATGGTT
This sequence comes from Lactiplantibacillus sp. 7.2.4, assembly GCF_018991185.1. Lineage (NCBI taxonomy): Bacteria > Bacillati > Bacillota > Bacilli > Lactobacillales > Lactobacillaceae > Lactiplantibacillus > Lactiplantibacillus sp. 7.2.4. The sequence goes on along the minus strand of NZ_JAGYGS010000005.1, from coordinate 39,822 downwards.
CGGGTGACCAAGGCAGTAATGACGATGCCAACAATGGATCGGGTGACCAAGGCGATAATGTCAATATCAACACTAATTCTGACCACCAAGGCGACAAGGCTGATGATAATGCAGTATCTAACGATAATTTAAATACAGATCATCAAATTGATGCTGACACAATCCATGACGCTGACAACAACTCAGGGCAAAATGAGGTTGCGAAGCCAAATACTGTGAGCCATGAGAACGGTGCTAATGCAACGGTCGCAAAACATCAATCAGTAACTACTAACAGTGTGAAATCAACGACTAACACCAAAACAAACAAGCAACCTAGTGTTGGTTCACCCACACAATTACCACAAACGGATGAACACAATGCAGGTACCACGAATTGGTGGCCTTGGTTGGGCATTGCGCTTGCCGGACTAATTACAATGGTCAAGCCAACCAAGAAGAAGGAAAAGTAACTCACTTTAATCAGTATTAGTACAAGAGGTCGCAACCCTGCGCATTCAGGGTTGCGACTTTTATTATACAATTTATTGACTGTTTGCTAGGCAAGGGCGAGACTAAATCACAAACCATTTATCTAAGGCAAGAAAGTGAAGCAAATCAGTGATGCTAAAAAGAGATGGATGCTTACAACTCTTGATCTTACATTATCTATTCATTGATGCAATCCGGTGTTGAACGTGTAAAAACTATTTTTGTACTAGTATTTTTCATGCAATATAAAAATAGGAATCTCGCTAAACGTTGATTTAACGGGATTCCTACTTTTGAAATGTTCTCTTATGACTAATTATGCCCCAGGCAGACATAGCTAATACTGTTATAACAGTATTTTGAAGACATCAGCGACAAGCAAAGACAAATTTGAAAAAACGCGTTTTTTTCGAATTGCTGTTTATGCAACTAAATGGATATTTATTATCAAAAATGAATACTAGTTTTCGCTTCTTTTTCAGTCTGTGGGCTATTAAAAAGTTTGTCTAAGGAACCAGAAATTTTTTCATCTGAGCGTGCTTTATACTCATCGATTAGGTATGCGTATATCCGGGACGTGGTGCCAATATCAGAATGACCAAGACGTTTCGATATAATGTATAGGTCAATGTTCTGAGAGAGCAGGAACGCAACGTGAGAGTGCCGCAGACTATGAAAGTGAAATCCTTTTCGTGTGATGCCCAATGCTTTTAAGTCAGAGCGTAGAACTTTATTAACGCCGTTAGAGGTTGGAATGTCATGGGCAACGTTCTCAAATACCATTTCTCGGTTATTTGCCTTAAGTGCTTTCAGACTATCTAAAAATTGTTTGTTAACACGGATGGTTCTATTTGAGCTTTCGGTTTTAGTTGGCTTGAATCCACCACCTTCAACATAGTTCCATGATTTATTTATTGAGATAGTATTGAACGTGAAATTAATGTCTTTCCAAGTTAGTGCCATGATTTCTCCTAATCGTGCCCCGGTAAAGATGGCAGTCATGATCATGTATTGTGACGTGTAACGAGGATTGAGGTGATTCTGTACATAAGCTGTTAGTTGCTTAATCTCAGCTAGACTTAGGTAATCAATCTTAAGACTACGATTTTTATCATAAGTGATAATTACGTTATAAGTGAAGTCAGTTTCAACATCTTTTTCAAAAACAGCATTGCCAACACAAGCTTTAATTAAATTGTGCAGTTTCTTAACTGAATCTTTCGCATGATTTTTACCATATTGGTTTATGAATTTTTGGTAATCCCTACGAGTAATATCTGCAATACGTGCATGAGCAAAGTAATTTTCTATTTCAGTATGGACTAATTCATATCTACGAGTCGTGATATAGGCGAGATTAGGCTTGCGGTACGTCTCATACCACGAATAGAAGTACTTAGAGAACTCAATAGATGGCTTCTTTTCTAGTTCACCAGAAAATTTACTAACTTCGAATGAGTTAGCAAATTCCTCTGCGTCTCGTTTACGGGTGAAGGTTTTTCGTTTACTTAGGTAGTTTCCTGCATGATCTCTATACGAAATTCTTACTAGGTAACCTTTTTTCACACGTTTAATTTGTGCCATAATAAATTACTCCTTGTGATATACTAGAAGGGCAAAAGGGTGCAACAGTCCCGTTAGTATTTATTCAAGTTAAGCACATCCATCTTCTTGGCGGGAGTGGATGTGCTTTTTTGTTACAACGCGAGCGGCAGGAGTCGAACCTGCATCTGAAAGTATCTAGTCAGCAACTCAAAGGAGTACTATTCTACCGTTGAACTACGCTCGCATGTTGCCCGCTAGGCTGGTAACGGGCTAAAAACATTTTACATATTTAACGTGATATCGAAGGTCTTATCAGAATTGTTATCATCCATATTATCGGTGTCATAATTGGCATCAAACTTAAACCTTATACTTTTTAGTGACGAAGTGGAATCTAAGCTCTTAACAGGAATGGTTACATTTCCAGATTTTGTAGCACCTTTGGCGATGTCACCGTCCCACGATTCTAAAGAATCTGCTTCATGTTGTTCACCGTTACTATAAATTGCCGTCCCTTGTGTTGGATAGATGGATATGTCTCTAGTAGGCGAAATTACAAAGTGAATACGAACAAATCCAGAAGCTTGGAAAGTACCATCATTTGCTGATTTATATTTATACGAATGGGATAATTTGTAGACCGTTACTTTATCAACTTTAACAGTGGCTGCGTTCCATGATGTATCTGAATAATTAATTTTATACGTCTTTTCATTTGCTACATTGTATGAATCATAGTCAACGCTGATAGTTTTTGAAGCTGTTGCGGCAGGCTTAGTTTCGGATGTCGTAGTTTTGTGAGCAGTTGCTTTTGAACTGGTGGTCGTAGTTTTGGAAGAAGAATCATCTGATCCGCCGGTAAACGCAGCAATTCCAAAAATTACTAGAATTACAACTATAACCCAGATCCACCATTTCTTGTACCATGGTTTCACTGCTACATAAGTATTCCCGTTTTCATCTTGAATTTTTTTAGCCATTTCAGTCCCTACTTTCTAATAAGTGCAATAATCCCAGTAATAATAAACATGATTCCGCCAGCAATACCGAAATCTCCACAAAGTAATAGTAGGATAATGCCGACAACGATTATTGCCCAGCTAAATAAAGTATGCTTTTTGTTTAGAAAGAAGACAAAAGAAAAAGCGAGAACTGATAACAGGATTCCTAGAACTAGTTTTCCTGTATAAATACCACCGCCACCGAAAGCATCGACAAACGCAGCCGCTCCAAAACCAGATGCTAGCGAGATGACGGAAACAATCATACTAACTACAGATAAAACTATTTCTATAGTCCTTTTTCTGACCTCATTATTTGATGGGCTTACCATCTTATAGGTTTGACCGTCTGCTCCCTTTATTTTTTTTGACACAACACAATACCTCCAATAAATTTCAGCTTTTACCGACATCCGTATCTGGTCTATAAGTTATCCAAACATAATATTGAAACTCCGTATAGATTGCCTATCAGCATATCCTTCAGCACGTAATACTTCCACTAATCTTGCGTTTGTTAGGTTGCCGCTATCATTTTCGTAGTGTGAAGCCTCATGTAATGCTGTTTTAAGCCAATCAATGTCATCTTGAAGAGTATTGATATAGACGTCAGTGCCGACGATACAGCCATGATAGTGTGGATTGTTGACTTCGATACCCCAAAATTTAAGTTGTGGATACATATCTTCAATCTTTTCCAAGTCTGTCATACCGGTCACCTACAGTCTACGACGAAATTTCATTGCTTCCTTGACCATATTTATTATGGCCTGACGTTCCTCATCTGATATGTCTGGGTCAATAGAGTAGGCAATTAATTTTTGATTCTTTGTCAAGTTATCAGATGAAGTGGAGGGCTCTGGGTTATCTGTATTACCTAATAAGTAATCAACAGAAACATTTAGAACATCGGCAACGGCTTTGACCTTGTCGACAGAAGGTGTTTTTGTTTTCCACGAATAAATAACATTCTGTTTAAATCCCACTTTTTCGTTTAATTGGGCAAGGGTTAACCCTCTCTTTTTAGAGATTTCTTTTACTCTATCAAACATTGTCATAATGGTATTTCTCCCATGTTTGACGAACAATAAATAAACTTTAGTTATAAAATGGTTGCAATTATTAAACTATAGTTGTATTATTAGTTCATCAAGTAATCAAGCAACAAAATACACGCCTATCAAAACAATAACTTTGGCGAGGAATTGCGGTAGTAGTTGGTTTTGAATTGCTTATTTAATATGCCTTAATATTAAACTATAGTTTAATTAAAGTCAATAATACTTGATAAATTACTTTACAAAAAAGGAGATGTTTTTATTGATTGATATTGAGCCTGGACGTAAGGCGGTTAGAAAATATATGACAGAAAAAAGTATTACTTATCGTATGGCCGGAATATTGTTTGGCAAAACTCCGCAATGGATTCAACAAGTGGTTAGCGGGAAAGCAAAAGGGCCAGAAGCTACTGCACTAATTATTAGTATGATTAACGAATTTGGAATATAAGGTTAAACAACCAGCATAGAAAGGAATGACCCACATGAATGATTTAGTAATTATGAAGAATAAGCAAGCTGTTACTAGTAGCTTGCAAGTGGCAGAGGTATTTGACAAGCAACATAAGCATGTTATGGAGGCAATCCAAAACAAACTGGACTCAGCCGAAAATTCGGCTCAGTACGATTCGATGTTTTCCAAGGGATTTTATAAAGACCGAAGTGGTAAATCTAATCCAATGTATTACATGAACCGTGACGGGTTCAGTTTCATTGCTTTCGGGTTTACAGGTAAAAAGGCGGATGCGTTCAAGCTCAAATACATTGAAGCCTTCAACTCTATGGAAGAACAAGTGAAATTGCCAACATCACCACGCGAGATTGCAAGATTGGCACTGCAAGCCAATGAGGAAACGAATCAGCGCCTGGATAGCGTGGAGGGCGATGTGAAAGACCTCAAAGAGAACCAAGTTATTCCTAATCCTGAATATAGTGCGCTTAACCGGCGTGTTAATCAGCGCGTGTCGGAAGTTGCACATAGCTATGGCCATATCACACAGAAACAACGAGGCGAGCTGTTCAAAGATATCGGCAGTGGAATCAAGAAGATTGCTAACGTGAGTGCTCGGTCAATGCTACGCAAGAAGGACTACCAGATGGTAATGGACTTCATTAATGATTGGGAGCCGTCTACAGCAACTAAGACGATTATTCGGCAGACGTCACTTCGATTCGACAAGGAGCCAGCATAGGAGGTAAAACAATGGAATTTGAAAATGTACGTGAAGCACTGAAATTCTTGCTTGAGTATAACGATACGATGTTGAACCCTAACCTTAAATCTCGGGTTAACGGTGGTAAGTGGGAGCCGAGCACAGTTAGCGAAGTTCAAGCGACGAACTACGACGCTTTAGCACAAGCAGCGGACATGCTTGGTATGAGCGACCTTTACTTAAATGAACAGCCAGCATAGGAGGCGAAGCAAATATGAGTAAATGGGACACGCGAGCATTTTTAAAATCTGATAGGTTTTCAAAGGCCAAATCAGAAATAGAAAAAATCCTGTTTAGCAATGATCTGTCGTATAAGGAGGCCTTTCAGCTAATAGGCGCTATCCAATCAGATCTTGAAGCCAAACAGGAAGAAGAAAAGGTTAATTAATCGGGAAAGCGTCCCGAATAATGTTCGAGGGCATGCTTATAGTTATCTTCGAATATTTCGATTCCTAATCGAGCATCGTACGTATAGTGATGAGATTTAGCCTTATCTTTTTCTTCAGCAATATCTGAAATGGTCATGGCTTGAGCGGCATATAGTGCCATTTCATGTTCGCGATGAGAGCTTTTCATATTTATCACCTCGATTAATTGGAATAAGTCAAGTATACAACTAAGCCAGCATGGAAGGATTAGCAATATGAAATTAGAAAGGAGACTCTATTATGCAAGCATTAAAAGTGGCAACAGTTCCGATGCACGTTAAAGATATGGATCAATATGTATTAGTTGATGCAGATACGTATAACAAGTTGCTGGATCAGACTATGAATGGCCGTACTTGGACTATGGCAGATTTACGAATCTGGTGCGGTAACAAGTCAATTGATTGGTTGAAAAAGAACATACTTGAAAATCCTAAGTACAGTCGTGAGATTGGACGTATGGAGCAACAAGGTCAAATAATTCACAGGGGACGTGGCAGTGCCTGGAAGTTTAAGGCTAGCGTGATGGCTGACTTTTTGGAATCTCATTGGGAGGAATTGCCATGGTAGAAGTAGCAGTATTAACTTGGGCGCTAACATCCGTATGGTACAAGCGCCGGGAGATTAGAAACTGGTTTGGAATTTAGGGGGAAACAATATGTATGAAGAAGACATTGAGCACGCGTTAAGAGCACGTAAGTATAACGCGATTCGTGCAGACGAACGTGAGCTGATTAATGCTATCACTTACGATACAGATGGAATCATTAAGCGGCGCCCGTGCTTTGGCTATTCAGAAGAATTTATTGGCGAATTGCAGGAACACGATATTAATGTCTGCGAGCCAGATGGAAATCCTGATGAGAACTGGACGTTTACATTGCCACCAATGTATTAGGAGGAATGATCATGCAAAAAGTATCAATTTTACCAGTTAACGAATGGAAACGAGCGCAAAAAAAGCCATCGCTAGTAGCGGCTAACGATGGACTAATGGAAGAGATGCTTAACACCAACATCTACTCTATTCTAAAGCAGTCTCGTTTGCAAGTGCTAAGAAAGCGAGGACGGTAGTTATGACATCAATAGATTACGGCAAATTTATTAGCTTAGATTCGAATGGACTTGGGAGAAGAAGGACTCCATTTCCATTGGTTTCAATTAGTTCCAATATTATGGCTTTTAATGCTGCTGCAAGCGATGTAATAAATGACAAGGCATTTAAATATGTTACTTATAAGTATTATCAAAACCAATTATTGTTAGATCTTCAAAAATCAAAATCAGATGGATGCTACCGACTTTATAAACATAGTAGTTCCTTACAATCCAGCTTCAGGGCAGCCAGTACACAACTGAAAGAAAATACGGATTCCATCGATACTGATTTATATAACTACCAATACAAGCTGCTGCTGGAACCAGATGGCCATCATGTAGTCATTGACTTGGCACAACCATATATTAAAAAAGCTATAAAGTGAGGACAGTAATTATGGAAAAACCATTACCTTATTTAGAACAACAGCATTGCATTTTCCATGGTGTTGCACTGATTGCATCGATTGATCCACACGCATTAACGCCAGAATTACGTCAGATGCGAGACAACATGATTAAAGCAATGGACTTAAACACACTTATGATCGATAGGGGGCTTAAATAATGGCGAATGAAGTAATTAATCTGCCAGACTATACGGTGGACTATCAACCGGTACCAATCAAAATTAACAACTTGGAAGGATTGCAGGCGTCCATTGCGCAATATGTATCGCGTTACTCGAATTTAGTAATCACCGAAGATAACGTAACTGACAGCAAGCAAGTGCGAGCCAAATTGAACAAGCTCAAAAAGGCGCTTGATAATCGGCGCAAAGAAATCAAACGAAATTATAATCAACCATTACGTGAGTTTGAAACCGAGGTAAAAAAGCTTGAAGCCAGCATCGACATGATCATTGATCCGATTGATGAAGGGCTTGGTGAGCTGGAGGTTCAACGCCGTGAACAACGCAAAGCTGACGTGATGGACTTGATTGCTGAAATGGCACCCAATTACGACGTTGGGGTGGATGAAATTGAATTCGATCCTCGTTGGCTGAATAAGAGCATCAGCAACAAACAAATCACTCAAGAAGTTGCATCGTCGATGACGGTGGTAAAGCAAGCCAAGGATAAGTTGGCTACTGCCACAACGATGATTACCAAGTATGCTCAAGCAGTCGACGTTGATCCCATCCCATGGATTGACCAGTTGAAGCAAGGACAGGACGTCCAGTACTTGTTGCAGGCAATTGACCGACAAGTTGAATCAGCCAAAGAACGTGAACGTCAGCGAGAGCTTAAACAACAAGTGGCTGCGGAGCATCAGCAAGAAACGAGTACCGGCAAAATTGTCGATACAGACACTGGCGAAGTAGTGTCCCTTACTCGAACTTTGAAAATTACAGCCACTAAAGACCAGATGTGGGGGCTATCTTCATATATGAAAAAGAATGGTATTAAATTTGAGGCGGTGAACTAATGAGTCTTGAAGAAGCTAAGGCTATGGGAGCATTTGCTAGTGCATTGGCATTATTCCAACAGCAAGTTGTTGCACCAAAAGAAAACGGACATGTTAGTTATAAAAGCACAAAATATGATTATGTTATGTTAAAAGATTTGATTAAAGCTATCAACCAAGGAATCAAAGGAACAGGACTGGCTTGGCTTCAAGATACTAAGACAAATGCTGGTATTGTATCGGTTAGAACAATTGTCTTTCACAAAGACGGTTATCAATTTGAATCATCATGGACTGAAATCAAAACAAGTGGCAAAGCGCAAGATGTCGGTAGCGCCATGACCTATGCACGGCGATATTCATTGAGTACAACGTTTGGCGTTAATTCTGAAACCGATGATGATGGTCAGTCAGCAAATGATGGTGCACCGCAGTTCGAACAGGCCAATCATAATCAACAAAAATTGTTAACTAATCTGTTTAACGAAATGGCTAAAACTACTGGTAAACCAGCAAAGGATGTTCAGAAGGGGTATCTGGGGTTAACAACAATTGGTGCATTGCGTCATGACATGGCAAATTCATTGATTAAGCTAATCACAGAACAACTTGAAAAATTAACAGTCAAGGCGGGTGACAAGGCATGATTAACCGAAGCGTTTTAGTTGGTAGGCTTACAAGAGACCCAGAATTACGTTATACGAATGGCGGTGCTGCGGTTGCAACGTTCACGATTGCTGTAAATCGTCAATTTACAAATCAAAATGGAGAACGTGAAGCTGATTTTATTAGCTGTGTCATCTGGCGGAAGGCTGCTGAAAATTTCACTAATTTCACACATAAAGGATCACTTATTGGAATTGATGGTCACATTCAAACGAGAAACTATGAAAATCAGCAGGGAACTCGTATTTACGTTACTGAAGTAGTCGTTGATAACTTCTCATTGCTTGAATCACGTGCTGAATCTGAACATCATCAAAGTGCTAATAGTAATGACCACAGCTCAAACAATAGCAACAATAGAAAATATGATAACAATCAAAACCAGTATGGAAATAATGGCGGCCAGATTGATATTACGGACAATGACTTGCCATTTTAAGTTGAGGTGCTCGCGTGGAACTGCTACCGACTAAGTTAATTGAAAAAGATGGCGAGTGGTATCAGGTTCAGAAGCTCACCCATAAGCCTAACCTTGACCATGTTGAGACGGTAAGTGGTTCTGATGACGAATACTACACGTACTCTGAATTAGCTGACACACGTAAAGCTAGTCCACAACAACGACGCTTGTTCTTCGCGTTGCTTAGTGACATCTATACGTGGTCAGGTATGCCGACAGACTTCTTGAAAAACTTGTTTTATTTGCAGTATGAGTCATACACGTTTGGCAAGCAGATTAGCCTGTCAGACACCACAGAATCGTCTGTGAGCGATGCTAACCAGTTACTCGACCTAGTCATCGACTTCATGTTTGAGTGGCACGTGCCGTTCAAGGAAGGCTATAAGCTATTGCCACGTGAGCAAGAGTATTACCTGTTCCAGTGTTGCCGCCATCGAGTTTGCATGATCTGCGGTAATCGTGCTGATATCCATCATGTAGACGTTATTGGAGCCGGCTTGAACAGAACACACGTTGACCATACCAAACGGCACGTTATGGCATTGTGTCGAGTCCATCACAGCGAGATTGAGCAAATTGGCTCCGTGGCATTTAGTGCAAAATACCACGTCCCGGTAGATGGTATAAAACTAGATAAAGAAACATTAAAACGAATTGGCTTGAAAGGTAAATATAGCAGTGACTAATACACCGGGTGGGTGGAATGCCCATGATTGGAGGAACTGATATGACGGAAAAAGTTGAAAGACCAAACTATTACGCCATTATTCCCGCAAGCGTTAGGTACGACAACAACCTTCCGGGAAAAGCGTCATTATTGTATGGTGAAATAACAGCCTTATGTAATCAAAAAGGGTATTGCTGGGCAAGCGATAGCTACTTTGCAGATTTGTATGGGGTGGCTAAGTCAACAATTCAAACGTGGTTAAAGGCGCTAGAAATCAATGGTCATATTTCACGTGATGTAATTTATAAAGAGGGTACACGTGAAATCGAGCATAGGTATATCAGAATTTCGGTGGGGGGTATACCGAAAAACCAGAGTACCCCTACACCGAAAAACCAGAGAGATAATAATACAAGTATTAATACTACAGTTAATAATACAAGTAATAAAAAACATAGTGCGGCTAACGCCACACCACTTGTGCAACTTGAAAAAGATTTTGAAGAAATTTGGCAAGCCTACCCAAATAAAAAAGGCAAGGGACAAGCTTTCAATCATTACAAGGCTTGGCGGAAAAAATCAGTTGATCACACGAATGAATATTTGTTTAACAAGTTAGACCGCTATAAGCAGTATATCAAGCTTAACTCTGACTGGTATCACCCATTAAATGGCGCAACTTGGTTTAACGGACGCTTTGATGATGAATTAGATTTGACACCTCAGCCACAAAACAGGGGTTATCAAAAGAACACTCGTAAAGAAATCATTCCTCAATGGGTTAAAGACCAAAAGTCACAACATAATGCTAATCATGGAACAAGTAATCACATTAGTGACGATGATCGCAAACGTTTAGCCGATCGTTTGGCTAAATTAGAATCAAAAGGAAGTTAGTCTATGGCAAGCAAAAATTGGCTTAAAGAGCTGGAAGCCATTCATAAGCTAGAGGCGAGGTATGGTAGCATGGATAACGTGCCACCAAGCAAACTAGCTAACCTGCATAAGATGCCCGGAATTAAGGCCGTATCAGGCGATTACACGGAGATTACGCGTACCCAGTATAATGCCATTAAATTAGTCATGAAAGGCAAGCAAGGGAAAACTAGGACGTCTCGTGAGCTAAAACGGAGTAACAGTTGGATTGATAGACGTATTCGTGCGATTGACGAAAACAAATACTACATTACGGAGGACGAGAATGCCTAAACACACTAAGAAGCGTTCAACTATTAAACGGAAGCACCGGCGCATGAAGCAACATGCCGAAGCAAATAAAGCTAAAGCTTTAGATGGCAAGCAATTATCCAAGGAATATGAGCCGTACAACATTAATAAGTGGGCGTTCAGGGAGGATTGAAAATGATCAACAAGGCACTATTTACATCAAACAAAGAAGACTGGGAAACGCCCCAGGATTTCTATGATCGATTAAATGCTAAATATCACTTTGAATGGGATTTGGCTGCGAGCGATGGCAACGCTAAATGTGGCCATTATTTCACTAGTGATGATAATTCGTTAGAGCAAGATTGGGAAAGATTATCAGGAAATCTGTTTTTGAATCCACCATATGGCCGAGAACTAAAGCTGTGGGTTAAAAAGGCATCTGAAACACAATTAAAACACGATCAGTTTTTAGTGATGTTGATTCCGTCAAGAACTGATACTAGCTACTGGCATGACTATATTTTCAATCATGCTGAAATTAAGCTTTTACGAGGTAGATTGAAATTTGAAGTAGACGGAGTTAGTGGTGACTCAGCACCATTCCCGTCGGCCTTGGTTATTTATAATGGAGATGGCGACGACGATTAAGTTTAGAGGGATTCCATTAGAAGATGTTAGCTCAATTGATGGTGTAAATTTTGATGGGAAATTTGTTTATGGAGACTATGCAAAAAATGGTGATGGGGCTTTAATTATTGGTGATGTACTTGAAGCTGAAGAAGATGCGTTTTGGCCGTCTTGGTGGGTTCCGGTAGACCCTAAGACAGTAGAACAGTTTACCGGCCTGACAGACGTGAACGGCAAGGATATCTATGAAGGGGATGTTGTTCGTATATTAAGTATCAATGTGATAAGCGATATTAAGTATATGAGAGATGGTTTTACCCCAGAATTTGAAATAGACAGGCAGAAAGTGTTTGATGATGACAATGTTTTAGGCACGGCAGCTTTTGAAAGTGATATCGAAGTTATTGGCAACGTGCACGAAAATCCGGAGTTGCTTAAAGGCTGATTTTAAAGTGTTTCTAGGAAGAGTATTCAGTAATACACCTTTTATCGAAAAACGTAAACAGGAGGTCACAAATGAATTATAGGAATGGTAGAAAAATTAATGTTGGCGACATCTTATGGGCGAAGAATGCTAGATGGATCGTGACTGACGATTACCAGATGAAGCTCATTGGCAAAGAAATGGAGCTGACCCAAATGATCTTGCCAGTCTTTGTCGAATATGTTGACAACGTGCATACTAACCCAGAACTATTGGAGAATAAAAATGATTAAGTTTAGAGCGTGGGACAAGGAAAACGAAATCTATCTTTACAATGTGCAAGACGCTTATGACACGTTGAGCGGGTTCGTAAAATATGATGATGGCGATAATGCTAGCTATGACGAGTGTTGCTTTGGAGCCTTCTTAAATAATAAACGGTATGATGTTGAACAGTTTACCGGCCTGACAGACGTGAACGGCAAGGAAATCTACGTTGGTGATATTGTAAAAGTGTGGTCAGATGTGAGTGAATTAACAATGGAATCAACTGTCAATGAAATCGTTTCAGAAGATTATTTCGGGAGAGCAGGCATGTTTTTAAAACCATTAAGGCTACATGTTATTGAACCGTGCTTACATGATTCTTGGAATAATAAATTTGAAGTTATCGGCAATGTGCACAATAACCCAGAGCTATTGGAGGAACACAGATGATTAAAATTTATCGAAAAACGGCCACTATTAAGGCTGAACAGTTTGATGGTAGCTATGAGATGGTTGATAAGTATGAGCTTGATAAACCAATTTATTTAGCAGATGGTGGCACATTTGGAATCGAAACATTAGAAGGATATTTTGACATAGAAGTCGGCGATTGGATTGCAACTGGTATTAATGGAGAAACTTGGGCGATTAAAGATGATGTATTCAAGAAGACGTATACCGAACTGCCAGTAATTCCAGAGGAAGTTAGCCTATCAATTGAGGACTGGAAAAAGCACCACCGCGGACTTGACCAAATTTTCGGAATAGTTTATCAGCATGAAATAACTAGAACACAAGGAAGCACGACTATCAACTGGATTATGTGTGGTAACCAAGATACTTTTGCCCGTGCATGGATAGACGGATACACAGTGGAGGAAGAAAAATGAAATATAGTGAAGCAGAGAAACAGATCAAGGCGTTGTCAAGTAAGTATGATATTGACATGCGTGGTGGAGATTTTGATGTTGCGTATAACGGAAGGACACACGTTATTTATGTTAGTGGTGATTACGAATATGGTATATATGTTGGTTATCCTGAGATGTTTTCGGTTATACCATCTAGCAACAAGCTTTATATGATTCTGTCAGAACTAGCAATGACGCCGCTAGACGAACGGATTGGCGAGAAAAAGTATCGTGTAAAAGCGTTTGAAGATTATCTTAATTTAAATGTAGATACCCTACGTGCTTTTCTGTTTGGTAAAAGTGAAACAGAGTTTTGTCAAACATGTTTTACCCTAAAAGAAATTGAACAGCTAAAGCAACGTGAAGATATTCCATTAGACTGGGATAAGGTGGAATTGGAGGAAGAACATGACTGACACCGAATACGCCAAAGCAATCCAAACGAAAGCCACAGTTGCCAACCTGGAAATTAACGTGGCACTGACAACTGAGCAACAGGCACAAATTGGCTAGGACTTCATTGCTGACATTATGGAGTTGAGTGAAAGGGGAATTGGTAGTGAAACGAACGACGATTAGAAAAGTTGAAGATATTCTACGTGACTATCCCAAGATTGACAAGTATATCGAGAAACGTGAACAGGAATTACGTTATCCAACTGTACCACGTGATGATAATGTTGGAGGTGGCAAGGCACAATACAAGTATCCAGATACGGCGTTAAATACGCTCATTACAATTGACGATGATCGGCGCATTAATGCTTTGAAACATCAGCGGGAAGTGATTGACGATTGCTTAGATAGTGTCGGCCCTGACACTGAAGTAATCGTAAATGAACTATATTTTAAGAAACATCAGCAATACACGATTGATGGACTAATTACAAACCACTTAATCAACGTTAGTCATACTAAGGCATTTAAATTAAGAAATGAGTTTATTATGGAATGTGCTAAGGGATTGGGATTATATGAAATCGCGTATTAATTGCGTATTTTCGACCCCTATAATCGTGCTAAATTGGTAGTATGCCAAATGTGATTGACGTGCATGAAGTAATCCTCCAAATTACAGACTGGTATTCGCTGTGGGCTAATTGGTAAGCCACAATGGAATGTAGGTTCGAGTCCTACCAGCGATATAGTTACCGTTAAGCTTAAAGCGGAGTGTGTTTGTGGCGGAATAGGTAGACGCGCACAATTCATCCATGTGAGAGAGTATATGTATGTGGAATGCTTAAGACCATTGGCAGCGTATATTGGGTGGCTCCATGTAGGGTGCAAATCCCTACCAAGCACATAATTGGCGCAATTAATCTGGCCACCAAATTACATGCGGAAACATGTGCGCTGTGGTAACATAATCAAACATGGTTGCAAAAACTATAATCGTTTTTCTGATAACAACTGTGTTTAGGAGCCTGACATTTAGTTGGGCTCTTTTTAGTAAAGTAAATAGTGTGTATTGCAACTCAAATAATACTAAATATAGTATGATATTAAATTGTATTGTTGAATAACAGGATCGCCATCTTATGAGGCAACAATACATAGGCCTGGCTGACGTCAGGCTTTTTTAAGTACATACGATTAGGAGGAACTACAATGAATATAGAAGACAACGAGGCTATTGAGAATGATTGGAAAAAAGTTAATCTAGAGCTATTCGGGGTACAATATCCATTCTGTTCAAGCAACGAGGCAACTCATGCCAAAGCTGATTAACACAAAATACGGCTACGTCACGCCACAAGAAGCGGAGATGGATGCCCACTTAGATAAATGGATGAAGCGTCGTGCTAAACAGCATGGCGCTTTTAGTTTGGATAGGAAACGGAGGAAACAACATGCCAAGAACAAGAAGATGCCGCTATCCTAACTGCCATGCAATGGTTGCATTCCCTGACCACTATTGTCAGCAACACTATGAGCACGAAGCTGAGTACTTGGCTAGTCGGCAGCGTTGGGCACGTAGCAATGACAAACAATACACACACAAGTACAACACGGTCACGCGTTATCGCAATGAAGACAAGCGTCAGCAATACAGCTTCTATCGTACAAGGCAATGGTCACATCTAAGGCAACAAGTCTTAGAGCGTGACCATTACTTGTGTGCTTACTGCAAAGTGCAAGGCGTCATCACGCCTGCTAAGACTGTGGATCATATTGTACCGATTGAGTTTGACGAAACATTGAAAGCTAACATTGCTAACTTAGCTGTAATTTGTGGGAGTTGTCATCGTGCTAAGACGGACTGGGAGCAATCATACTATGGCACTGGTCAAGGCAACGAGTTGCAAAGCGTAACGCCGATCAATGATGTATCAGCAATCGTTGTGTTGATGAATAAGGAGTGAAGGTATTGAAATCATATTATATTGAATCAATCAATCTGTGGATTATTCACTTCAATGGTATCCTAGACCAACAGCAAAAGGATGCGATTATAAACATGTGGCATAAGCAAATAGGTGCCACTGATAAAGTTGTGGTATTAGATAAGACTATTGCACCTTTAGAAGTGATTAGTGGCAAGCTTACTTGGATGCAGAGACGATTACTAAAAAGGTTAATCCGGCGTCATGGATTAAATAAATGAGAAATAAAGTTTGGAATAAGTTAAATCAATTTATTGGCACTTGTCGTTCGATTTGAGCGGCTTTAATTTTATGAATGTAGTTAGTCACGATGAGAATTAAAACAACCCCCGCCCCCTAACACGTCCCGAGAAGAGCACACACATTGCCGTCATCTTGTGATAGAAACAATTTTTGAAAATTTTTAGGTAGGGGGGGCAACCAATAATAAAAGGAGGCAGATAAAATGAAAAAAGCGGATAAAGACGTCAACGACGGTCAATTAACGCGCACACCGCCAGCATACTTAGGCCGGCAAGCTAAGGTCGTTTGGCGTCGATTAGTGCCTTTTTTAGAAGATAATACCCCGGTTAAGCGCATTGATAGCGGGCTTGTAGAGCAATATGCTTCCCAATATGAGATTTATCGCAATGCGTATAAACATATCCAGGAAAACGGTGAAGTCCAAGCAATCTATAAAACGTTACAAGATCAGACCGGTAAAAAAATTGGTCGAGACTTCGTGGGTTACAAGCGTAATCCCATGACTCAAATCTATGATTCAGCCGTTAAAAATCTAACAAAGTTAGGCGCTGAATTGGGACTATCTCCTAAGTCACGTAGTGATTTGCTAAAATTAAACTTAGATGACCACAAAGACGAGCGAAGTATTAGTGATCGTATGAAAGAATTTCTAGGATAGGCGGTAATTATGAAAGTTGATTTAACACAGACACACGATGTCTTGGGTGTTTACCAATCAATTGATTGGCAATCCATTAAAGCACGTTATAACGATGCTGGTACCAAATATGCTTTCTCAGTTTTAGATGGTGACATTGTTACCGGTTATTTGATTAAGCTAGCTGCACTACGGCATTTGCGTGATTTACAGCGCCAGGGAAGTGTTGACTTTTCCTTTCATTATTCAACTAAGAAAGTTTCACAGGTTTTGAAGTTTGCGGCAATTTGCCCGAATGTTGATACTGGCGAACCCACAAAACTAATGCCATGGCAAGAGTTTATTATGGCAATGCTGATTGGTTGGCGCAATGATGACGGTGGCAAGCGTTTTTCACGAGCCATTGTTTCGGTTGCACGTGGCCAAGGCAAAACTTACCTTATGGCGATTATCACTGCTTATAGCTATTTAATTGAATCGTTGGGACTGTCTAACCAAGATTACTTAGTATCTTCTATTAATTATAAACAAACAAGTAAGATTCTGGGCTACATTAAGTCAATGCTGGCAAAGATTGCAACGATTGAACCATTTAAAACACTAATTAAAGATAGTGGGTTAGATACACGGACGTTATCATCACAGGCCGATCAAGTAACAATGAGCAAGACTAATAACAAGCTACGGGCGATTAGCCATGAGGCTGGTCAGTATGATAGCTTTCATTTCACAACAGCTATATTTGATGAGATTGGTGAAATTAAGACACGGCAAAAAATTTCTAAGATTGTTTCAGGGCAAGTTAAGGTGCGTAATAAGCAATTTATTCAAATTTCAACGGCATATCCTGATCCCACTGTTCCGTTTCACGATGATGAGCGTATGATTCAGCAAGCCATGGAACAAGATTATTTACGCGATGCTGATACATATTTGGGTCTTATTTGGTCGCAGGACAATCTTGATGAAACTTATAAGCCTGATATGTGGGTTAAAAGTAATCCCTTACTAGATTTACCGAGCCAACGAGAAGTGTTGCTGAACGGCTTGACAGATAAGCGCGATTCTGACGCTTTGTCGGGCACACTCAACGATTTCCAAAATAAAAACCTTAACTTGTGGCTAGAACAATCGGCCGACAGCTTCTTGAAACTGCCTGACGTTGAGCGAGCTATTATATCATCATTTATTTTTGATGATCGGCAAGTTTATATTGGTTTTGACTACTCGATGTTTAGTGATAACACGGCGCTAGCGTTTGTATTTCCTTATCTTGATAATAATGACAAACCACGATGGTTTATTTATCAGCATAGCTTTATTCCTTGGCAGAAAGCCGGTTCGATTGAAGCTAAAGAAAAGCAAGACGGTATTAATTATCGGGACTTAGCTCAAAAGGGATTTTGTACAATTAGTAGCCACCCACAAGGGCTGATTAATGATGAGCAAGTTTATCAGTGGTTACTCAACTTTGTTGAGCGGCACCGGCTGGAAGTTGTTTTCTTTGGTTACGACGCGTGGGGGCTAACGCCTACAATCAAGCAGCTAGATTTGAACTCGGGGTGGCCATTGCAAGCCATTCGGCAGCGAACTAGTGAATTGAAAGATCCAACTAAGTTTTTGCAGACTATGTTTGTTGAAGGCTCGGTAGACCATTTGGATGATCGAATTATGGAAAAGGCATTACTAAATGCTGAAATTTATGAAGACAAAATTGGTATTCAAGTCGATAAAGCTAAGGCCACATTGAAGATTGATGTGGTAGATGCGTTAATTGATGCCTTATTCCAAGCCATGTATCACTTTAAAGACTTTTCAGACGTAAACAATCCTGATAAACAGGTCGAACGTATGAACGAAAAACAAGTCCTTGAATGGTTTAATAACCCGGAGTCAGGATTGCTAGGAGATGATATTGATGATTTTTAAACAATTTTTTGCAACTATCTGGCATTATTTTGATGTACTATGTTTCATTCTGGGTATGATTGCTGGGGTATATGCAGCCTTTTTATTTGGGCAGGCACAGGGCGTTCTAGCGATTGCCGTAGCTTTATTTTTAGTAGGCTGGCTTTCAGAAGTCGTAACAGCTGGCCAAAAAGGGGGTGATTGATAATGCCCTTTTTTGAACCACCAACGGCAAAAAATAATTCAGTTAGTATTCAAAGCGTGCCAGTAGAAGACGATAATATTGTTAACTTTTTGTCGCCAACTGGTAGTAATGAGTATGTTAGCGCCAAGGATGCTTTGGAAAATTCAGATATTTATTCAGCGGTTAATCAAATATCTGGAGACTTAGCCACGGTACAATTAATGGCTAATATGCCACGAGCGCAGGGAATCCTAAACAACCCTAGTACGACAGCTAACGGTCACACGTTTTGGCAGTCTATGTATTCACAATTGTTATTGGGTGGTGAATGCTTTGCATATCGTTGGCGTAATCCTAATGGCTTAGATCTACGCTGGGAATATTTGCGACCGAGCCAAGTGCAAACCTACTTATTGGATGACGGTAGTGGCTTAACCTATACGGTTACTTTTGATGAGCCTAACTTGGGCGTTCTTCAATATGTACCACAGTCTGACATGATTCATATTCGCTGGGCTAGTACTGATGGCGGTATGACGGGTAACAGTCCATTAAAAGCATTATCGAATGAGTTACAAGTCAAGAGTTCATCTAACAGTTTAACGCTGGCTGCACTAGCACGTTCAATTAGCGCTCCTGGTGTCCTGTCTATTCAGCACGGTGGGCTGCTAAGTGAGAAGATGAAGGCCAGCCGTTCACGTAACTTCATGAAACAGGTGAACAAGTCAAACGGTGGCCCGGTAGTTATTGATCAACTTGAAGATTACAAGCCGCTAGAAATGAAAGCCGATGTTACTAAGCTGTTAAGCCAAACGGATTGGACGAGTAAGCAAATTGCTAAAGTTTTTGGCATTCCTGATAGCTATTTGAATGGCCAAGGTGACCAGCAAAGTAATATCGACCAAATTAAAGGCATGTACACAAATGCCCTTAATCGCTATTTACAGGCGATTTTAGCTGAGCTGGATAATAAGCTTAATGCTAAGATAACGGCCAATATACGGACTGCTGTAGACCCATTGGGAGACTCGTTTGCAGCTACCCTATCAGGGCTAGCTAAAGATGGCACGATTGCCAATAATCAAGCAACTTGGTTATTACAGCAGACTGGTTATTTTCCAGATGAAATGCCTGATGCTAAGAATCCAACGACACAACAAGTTGTGATTCAATCAGGAAAAGGAGGTGATAATGATGACAAAGAAAGTGATGATTAAAGGCGATATTGTTGATGATCAAACAGCCGGTTTCTATCAGTTCTTTGGAATGCCAGCAGTATCACCTTCGGGTGTTGCTGACATTTTAAATGATGACAGTGGTGATGATGATGACGATGGCGATGACGAAGCACTTGAAGTTGATATTGCTTCCAATGGTGGCGATGTTTTTGCAGCTAGTGAGATTTACACTATGCTAAAGAATTACGCTGGCAATGTAACAGTTAATATTCAAGGATTAGCAGCTAGTGCGGCAAGCGTGGTTGCTATGGCTGGCGATCATATCAATATTTCACCAACTGCTCAGATTATGATCCACAAGGCTTGGTCACAACCAGCTGGTAATGCTGACGATTTGGAGCATGAAGCCAGTATTTTAAATGGCATTGATCAATCAATTGCAAGTGCTTATGAAGCTAAAACTGGCATGGATCAAGCTGACTTGCTACAGTTAATGGCAAATGAAACATGGTTAACCGCTAGTGATGCCGTTGATAAAGGATTTGCTGACGAAATTATGTTTGCTAATGATCAACAATTGCAACCGGTTAACGCTATTTCGCACATTCCACCTAAATCTGCAGTTAATAAGCTGCTGAATCTAATTTACAAGGCGGATAAGGATAAAACTAAACCGTCTAAAGAAGAAAATACTACTAATAGTCAATCTGCTGAATTAAACAGCAAATTGGCTATTTTATTTGGAAAAAATCAAAAGGAGATCAACTAATGCAAAAAAATATTAACGATTTAAATACGGCTTGGATTGAGGCTGGTAGCAAAGTTACTGATATCCAAGACAAAAAACAGCAAATGGCAACTGAGCTTGTCGCAGATCCTAGCAAATATTCAGACGAAGAAATCAAAAAAGTTTCTGCCGATTTAAAGGCTGCTAAGACTGCCCGTGACTTTGCCAAGTCTGCCTTAGATGATGCTGAAGCAGAAAATAAAGTTGCCGGTAAAAGCGTAAATATTGTGAAAACGAAAGATGAAAAGCATAAATTTGTCGATACATTTAAAGATATGCTTCGCCATCCATCACAATATATGGATATGGTTACTTCTTCCGGTTCAGATGATTCAGCGGCCGGATTAACTATCCCGATTGACGCCCAAACCCGGATTAACGAATTAATGCGGCAATACGCTTCTTTACAGCCTTTGGTTAATGTTGAGTCTGTCGGAACATTAACTGGTACTCGCAATATTGAAAAGTTTGGATCAATCACGCCCGCTACTCTGATTACTGATCAAAATACAGATATTCCAGAAGGAGATTATCCAGCGTTAAAACAAGTCAACTATAAGATTGGTGATTATGCAGATTTGTTCTATGCGCCAAATTCGTTACTTGCAGATTCTGCTGAAAACGTGCTGAACTGGCTGCAAACACATATTGCACGCAAGAACGTTGTCACACGGAACGATGCTATCCTAGCGAAACTACCTAATACGCAGAAGAAAGCAACGATTACTAAATTTGATGATTTGTTTGATGCTATCTTCCAATTGGATGCGGCTTTAATGAGTTCTGCAACTATCCTGACTAACAAATCAGGCTTCTTAGCTTTACGCAAGGTAAAAAATGCTATGGGAGATTATCTGATTAAACCGGATGTAACACAAGATAGCGGAACATATCAACTTGATGGAAAGACCGTTGTATGGGTTGAAAATACGTGGTTGCCTGATAATTTAGATTCAAATGGTAAATACGTGAGCCATCCATTCTATATTGGTAATTTCAAAGAATTCATGACAATCTTTGATCGGCAACAATTAAATATCGCAACCTCAACACAAACTGAACGTGCGTTTAATCGTAACCAAACGGCTATTCGTTCGATTGATCGGTTCGACGCAGAATTAGTCGATGACGAAGCACTGGTTGCGGGATCATTTGACAAGATTGCTGATCAAACGGCCAACTTTGCGGCTAGTGCTGCTACAACGACTGACGGGAAGTAATTAGCCAACTATGTCGCCAATAAATACACAGTACAGTGACAACCTGGGCGGCTAAATAAGGATGTGATTTAAATGGCAGCCGATTTAAAAACATTGAAATCATCTTTGAGAATTGACGGAAATGATGACGACGAGCTACTAAAAGGCTATTTGTCTGCAGCTACTAGCTACATTAAGCAGTCCATCGGTGATGAAAATGGCGTTTCAGGGTTCTATGAGATGGATGGCGTGAGTGACTTGTTTGAAACGGCTGTTTACGCCTTGGCTGGTTCATACTGGTATTACCGGACATCAATAACTTCAAATACTGTTAATCCAGTAGATTTAGTTGTTGATTCAATTATCGGACAATTGCGTGGCCTGTATAACCAAAAACAGGACGAGGTGAGTGACAATGGCAATCAATAAGTTAACTCCAGTTGACTTTAACCAGCGTATACAGATTGGCACTGTTAGCACTGTTCAAAATCCTATTAATGGGACTAGCAAGCAGACATTTGTTAGCCAGTTTAGTTTGTACTGTGCACCCTATACACGATCAATTGCGTCTACGTATCAACTCACAGCCGAACAATTAGATCAAGTGGTTGTCATTATTAGGCATAATCCTAAAGTTTATGAAGGCGTTAAGTGCCAATATAAAGGTAAGCTTTACGATGTCATCAATGACAGCATAGATGATTCTAGTAATTATCTGTCTTGCGATTATTTGACACTCAAACAGGTTACTAAGGGGGCTTAGCTATGGCAAACGATGATATGGCCAGCCAACTAGAAAGCTGGCTTAAAGATGTCCACAAGCTAGTCCCTGATGAAACTGAACAGGAGCGGATAACTAAAGCTGGTGCTAAGAAGTTAGCTGATAACTTAACTGAAGTCACGAAAAAGAAACATTATTCAAGCCACAAAGATAAGAAGTACGGACATATGGCTGACAATATAAGTTATAACAGTAACGATATAGACGGTGAGCATGATGGAAGTTCGATTGTCGGATGGACTAATAAATTCCATGACATGAATGCCAGAAGACTAAACGATGGCACTAAACATATTAGAGCTGACTACTTTGTTGACCAGAACCTAGCCGATTCACAAGACGATGTCTTTAATGCCATGCTAGATGAATATAAGAAGGGGGACGATGACTAGTGTTATTACCAGTATCACAGGTAGCCAGCCTAGTTAACGCCCTCAATTTAACGTGGGTTGATAAAGTCTACCTTAATGAGATACCTAACGAAGATTTAGACAACACTACTAGTACAGTCATGCTACTGCAAGAGACCGATTCAAGCCCGGCCTACCTTGCAAACAGCACGTTTAAAGGCCTAGCAATGGGTGTTGAGATTCAAATCTTTTATAAGGTTGACCTAGCAGATGACTTTAACCCACTAGAAGCCGAAATAGCTTTGATGAAAAGCTTTAAACAGGCTGGCTGGTTAATTGTATCTAGTCAGCACCACACAACTGACCCAGATACCAACCAAGTAACTAAAACAATTTATGTAACTAAAAATGAAATGCTTTAAAGGAGAGATTTATAAATGTCAAAACACAACATTGTCAAAGCGACTTTTGCTTTGCTAGATGATAACGGCGACTTAATTAAAGATGCTACTAAAGGCCTATCTGCTGACGGGATTTATGTTGCTGATCACCAAGGCGAAGGTTTCAGCAAGATTGATGTGACTGCTATTGAAGCTGCCGGAACTCCCGGCTGGGGGAATGGACAAGTCAAGCGTACAGCCTATGGTAAGTCTATGCCTACCTTGGCTTTAACCGCTTTAGACTTAGACTTCAAGATTAACCAGATGCTAAAGGGGTTCACACAAAACGCCAATACAGGTGCCTGGGTACGCCAACTACCTAAGCCACACGTTGCGATGATTGCAGAATCACAATCATTAGATGGTGATATTTCAATCTATGAATGCTTTAACAATATCGAATTTGTCGAAGAAGCATCTAACAACAGCACCGATACCAACAATGAAGCTGCTTACTCAACAGTCCTAAATGGTACTGTCTTAACGCCGTTAAAGCCTAACATCTTCTTAGCAGCAAATGGTGTTCAACAACCATATATGATTGCCAAGTCTAATGATGACAAGTTTGATTTAGACAAGCTTTATGCCGAAGTATTTGGTGGCTACACCAGTTCAACGACTGGCACGACTGGCACTACGACTAATAGCTAGCAACAATTAAAAGACTTCCCTTAACTGGGTAGTCTTTTAATACATACAAATTTTAAATAAAGGGGTACAAATCACTATGAAAATTAATGCTAAAAACTATTTCAAAATCAACAAGACAGCCGATGTAACACCAACTAACAACATTATTAAACTGGCTACTAAGGTTCAAATTGGCATGTTGGAATCACAAGACACTGAAAAAGAAATTACTGAATTAGACGCAATGAAAAACGGCCTGGAATTGCAGGACGAAATGACCAGCTTTGTGCAACGGGTAATGGGTTATACCGATAAGCAGATGGAGACTATTAATGATACCGTCTCAATTGAACGGTTTGGTGAAGGTGTTGGTTACCTAATCATGCGGTTAAACGGTATCTCAGACGCTGACATCAAGCTATCTGAACAAAAGCAACGCAAGGCAATTGAAGATGCTAAGTCGTCAAAATAAGCCGGCACAAGCGCAACAGTGAGCTAAAAAAGGAAGTCATAAAGTTAAAAAACCAACAGGAAGACTTCGAATTACTAGCTAAACAATTATTAACTGAGGGGTTATCACCGAAAGATTTTGATGATAGTTCCTTTTTTAATATGATGGCGGCTTTGAACGCTCGTAAAAAGGAAGATCGTGCTGAACTAGTTGACCCACTGGATGCCATTAATCAAACATATGGCTTATAAGCGTTTGTGCCTAAAAGGAGGTTAAAAAAGAATGGCTAAAAAAGTAGTCGGCCGTGAGATGACCAGTAGGGTTGGCCTTGACAGCGCAGAAGCTGTTAAATCACTAAAGCAGTTAACTGCTGAGGTTAAAGCCAATACTAGTGGTTGGAAAGCCCAAGAGACGGCATTAAAGTCAGCCGGTGAGTATCAAAAGGCCGCAGCAGCTAGGGTAGATGGACTAGCTAAATCAATGGAAGCCCAAAAGGCTAAAATTGATGAGTTAAAGTCCCGTCAATCAGGCCTAAATAGGGACACTAAAGATGGTGAAGAAGCCTATCTAAAGCTGTCTGACCAGATTAACAAGGCTAGTCGGTCATATAACTCAATGGGTGGTCAGCTAGACCGAGCTAAGTCTAAACTACAGTATTACAACAGTGGCTTAGCAGACCTACAAAAGGGCTATAAACAGAGCACGGCTTTAAGTAAGTCCTATATTGAACGGCTAGAAGCCGAGGGTAAGACAGCCCAAGCTAACAAAGCTAAATTGGGTGGCTTAAAACAGGCCTACTCTAACATGGAGGCTCAATATAAGGCTCAAACTAGCGAACTAGACCGAATTAAGACGGCTAGTGGAGCTACCTCAGACGCCTATAAACGCCAGCAAGTGCGTGTTAATGAGACCGCAACAGCCATGGCTAAAGCTAAGACTAGCCAAAACGAGCTACTTAAAGCGATGAAAAAAGAGCCACATGCGTTCATGCACGGTGTGCGGTCTAAGCTTGATAGCATTGATGACAAAGCTAAGAAGACATCTCACTTATTCGGTACGATTCTAGGTGCCCATTTAGTAGCCAATGGGATTACTAGTGCATTTACAGCTATCACATCACATATAAATGAAGCTATTAGCGCCGGCATGACCTATGAAAAGGAACAGCAAAAGATGACGGCCACTTGGACGACTCTAACGGGTACGGCCACTAAGTCAAAAGCAATGGTCGACACTATCAATGATTTATCTGTGAAGACTGGTCAAGCTGTAGATGTTGTTAATGAACTGGAACAAGGGTTTTATCACTTGCATTCTAGCAAAACTGAATCAGACCAACTAACCAAATCAATGTTAAACATGTCCGATGCCGTTGGCTTAAATAGCCAACAAATTCAGGCGGTGACCCAAGATATGGTCAATGGTTTATCACGTGGTAAAGCCAATGCTGGTATGCTAAATCAGATTAGTCAATACTTCCCAATGTTCCGTGAACAGTTGGCTAAATACGAAACTCAAGTTAGCCACGGTAAAAAGGTTACAGTTGCTGATTTAACAGCCATGGCTAAAGCAGGTAAAATATCGGCAACGGATATTGAAAAGACATTTAATTCATTGGGATCTGGGAAATATGATAAAGCCGCCGACAATATGCTTCAAACAATGGTCGGAATGGAACGAACGATTAAAGCTCGTGTTCCAGCGTTAATTGGCGATATTGAAAAGCCCATCCTAAATGCTAAGAGTCCAATTTATAAGGCTGTTTCAAAATGGGTATCTGATAAAGATACCGATGCCGAATTTAAAGATGTTGGTAATGCCGTAGCACTTCAAATGAAGCTGATTACTAAGGCCTTTGGTGGTAAAAATATCAACGTCACTAGTGCCCTTGATAAGATGCTCGCAAATGTTGCTAAAGGCATTGATAAATTAGGGTCTAATATCATTGCCCATAAAAAAGATATTAAATCATTCTTCAGTTCAATGAAGACCGCTTCCAAGACATCCTTTAACGTGTTTGTACAGTCCCTCAAGGATATTGAACCAATATTGAAGATTGTCGGTAAGTTTGCTGAGAAACATTCTAAAGTATTCGCTGGTTTGGCTTCTAGTGCTTTTGTAGCAAGTAAGGGTATATCTGCATTAAAGCTAGCATTCAGTGGCTTAGACTTGGCTAAGGGCCTAGGTGGCAAGCTTAGCCGGATTGTGTTTAAGCCTAGGGTTGATGGAGCTGAGGGTAAACGAGAGCTAACCAAGTTTGCAAGTTTTGTTAAGCGTTCAGGAACTGGAATGGGTCGCTGGTTAAAGATGGCTGCTAAAGTAACCACTGGTAAAGCCAAGAGTTTAATCAGTGGTTTATGGGCCCACACTAAATCAGTTGGCAGCAAGATTGGCAGAGGATTGAAATGGACGGCTAAGGTCGCTTGGAAGGGTGCGTCTAAATCAGTCGGCCTATTATGGAAAGCTACTAAAGGAACTAGTAAACTAATTGGTAAGGGATTATCATGGACGGCTAAGATTGCTTATAAGGGTGCTTCTAAGGCATTCAGCGTACTAGGTGCTGGAATTAAAACACTAGGTAAATCGTTCCTATCATTAGGCAGACTGTTACTAGCCAACCCAATTGGCCTGGTTTTAACTGCTGTGGTCGCCCTAGGTGCAGCCTTTTATGAAGCCTATAAGCACATTAAACCGTTCAGAGAATGGGTCAATAAGACCTTTAAATCTATAGTTAACTTTGGCAAAGGCTTGCTAAAATGGGGCTCTAAGGCTGTTAAAACAGTTGGAAACACTGTCAAAAACATTAGAAAGAAATTTGACAAATTTAAATCTGGCTTTAAAAAGAGCTGGAACAAACACTGGTCAAACGTTGGTAAGAGTTTAAAGGGTGCATGGAACGGCTCGTTGAAACACACTAGAGAGTTCTTTAGTAGTGTTGGTAAGAAGTGGAATGGCTTCAAGAAGAGTTTCAAGAAGAGCTGGAACAAACACTGGAACAGTACAAAATCTGGCTTACACAATGCCTGGAATGGCTCATACAAGCACACTAAGCATTTCTTTAGTAACATGGGTAAGAAGTGGGTTGGCTGGAAAAAGAGCTGGTCACATAGTTGGAATAGTCATTGGAACAAGATGCGGTCTAACCTGCACAGTTATTGGAACAAGGATGTAAAGCATACTAAAGTGTTTGGCAAGTCGATGGGTCACTGGCTATCAACATTCAAAAAGTCGTTTAAATCAGGCTGGTCTAGCTTAGGAACTGGCGTTCGTAACATATTTAAAGGCCTATGGAAAGACCTAAAGAAGTTTGCTAGAGACGGTATGAACGATGTTATCGACCTTATCAATGGTGGTATCAATGCGGTTGATGCTGTTATTCATACCTTTGGTGGCAAGAAGAAAACCATTGCTGACTTGCATCATGTTCATTTTGCCGAAGGTACTGGTATGTTTAGCGGGGCACGGAATCCAATTACCAAGCCTACTATGGCTTTGCTCAATGATGGTAGTGATAGCCCACAAACTGGCAATAAAGAAATGGTCATGCTACCTAATGGTGACTCAGGCATTGTTCAAGGACGTAACACTAAAATGCTGTTACCCGCTGGATCAGAAGTGTTAAGCGCTAGTGAGACAGCTATGGTAATGGCAATGCAAGGCGTGACTAAGTACGCTAAAGGTACTGGGATATTTGGTGACATTTTAAACAGTGTTACTAGTGGGATTTCAGGCGTCACTAGCTGGGTTGGTAAAAAGGTTAAGGGACTAGAGAAGTTCTTTAAGACTGCCACTAACATTATCGCTCACCCAATTAAGTCGCTCGAAAACCTGGTTAGCTGGTCTTCTAAGGGCATCTCAGGTGTTATGAGTAACATTGGTCACGGCCTATTTAATGGCGTTGAGAAGCAAGCTAAGACGTGGTGGTCAACCCTATGGGGTAGCGTTAGTGACAGCCTAGATGGTGGTTCTTCTAAATCTAGTGGCCTGTTAGGTACCATTAAAAAGCAGGTTGGTAGTGGTTTCTGGAAGTTTATCAGCAAGTTAGCTGACATGTTCGGTGATGATGGTGGTGGCTCTATTGAGGGTGGTGCTATCACTCATAGCATGATTAACAAAGCCCTTAAAATGACTAAGGTTCCTCGTGAATATTGGTCTAAGATGCGGTCAGCCATTATCAAGACTGCTGACAGCGAAACTGGTAATCGCAATATCATGCAAACTATCTCAGATGTCAACTCTGCTAATGGTAACCCAGCCGGTGGTCCATTGCAGTTCACCAAGACAACCTTTGACGCCTTTGCATTTCCGGGTCATCACAATTTCAGGTCTAGTTTTGACCAAGTGTTGGCATTCTTAAACAACTCTGACTATCTTAATGCCACTGGTAATACCTCTATTTGGGGCCATGCTAAGTACGACTGGCTTCATAGTGGCCCACAAGGTCATAAGCGGTTTGAGAATGGTGGTATTATCAACACTAACCAGTTGATTGAGGTTGCTGAACACAACAAGCCTGAGATGGTCTTGCCGTTGACTAACAAGAGTCGTGCTAACCAGCTAATCGCACAGGCTAGTCAAGTTGTAAATGGTAACAATGGTAGTCAGATTGCGTCAACAGACAGTGAAAGTAATGAGAAGCTTGATAAACTAATCAGCTTAATGTCAGCCATTCTAGGCAACATGGGCAGTGTTCAAGCAGTCATTGCTAAAGCTGATGTAGTTAATGCTGTTAAATCGGATAATAAGACTAATTCACAATATTCACAGATGATGGGCTATTAAAGCCACCAATCAAAGGGTCGTCCTTAAATGGGCGCCCTTTTTACATAGCTAAACTTAAAAAGGAGGTTAAATCGTGACCTTACAACGAGATGATTTTGAATATTCCGGATTAAATAGCCGGGACGATTTACAGGTTGAGATGGGTAACGTGGTTTTACCTAGTGCACCGGCCATGGCTGAACAGGTGACTGATATTCCCGCCATGTATGGGAATCAATTTAATGGCACGGACTTTACCAGCCGAACAATTACTATACCGGTATCAATTTACTGTGCTGATAACCAAGACGCCTTTAATCAGGTGATGCACAATTTAAGCGGTCTGCTACTAAGTGATAACCCCAGTGATAATGGTAAAGAGTACCCACTAGTATTTGGCTTTGAACCTAAGGTGACATATTGGGGGCATATTACCGCAATTAGTAACCCAACCCCGATTAACACGGGTATGTATGACATGACACTAACCATTACCTTTGTGCAGTCGGACCCACGAGCAACCTTGCCACAGGTTGAGAAGCCCTTAAATAATGGCTTAAACACAATCACTGTTGATGGCACCGCACGAACAGCCCCAGTTATTCAGGTGATACCTAAACGAGATTTAAAGTATATTGGCTTTAGTTTAAATGGTGGTCAGTTTGGTTTAGGACCGGAAACCCCTAACGACCAAGCTAATGCTATTCAACCCGATGTTCGTGTGATTAATGACCCCATTGCTAGTATGGCGATGTGGACTAACGATGCCAATGCCATTGGTGGTATTAAGACCAGTGGTGAGTACAAGTATCAAGGTAGTGCTGAGATTAATACGGATACAACAGTCATGAAAGTAGCGATTGTGAATGGCAAAAAAGACTTTGGGAAGATGCCAACTAAGCAACTTAATCACACTTGGCTAGGCCCAACTTATCGGTATACTGGGATGACCAATGCCTTAACCGACTATCGCGTCCGTGCTGGGTTACACCATATGAGATATTCAGGCACTCATAACGGCCGAGCAATGGGAAAAACACAATTTTCATTGTTGGATGCCAATGGTAATACGATTGGCCGGTTTATCATTGGTGACCATATGCAAGGTGGTAAAACCTATGTGGCGCTCCAACTGTGCAAGCCGGGGAGTAACTTTGATGATGGCAACTACAAAACACTTTACTGGGGCTATGGCCCTAGAGGTGCATTTGCCAATAAAAGAGACGAAAAAGTTAAGATTAAAACTGGAACAACCACTAAAACAGTGACTAAAAGAAGCAGGTCTAAGAGAGGCAAAGTAAAGAAGAAGTCAATAAAAAAGACCGTGAATAAGTATGTAACAACCGTTAACAAAGAAGAAAGAGACTGTTTAACCAATGCTTGGGTCTTTATGGACTTGACGAAAGCCGGAAATGTTTATACGTGGGAATTGCATCAATATAGTCTCTATAGTGGCCAGCCTTATCACAATAAAAATAAGTATTTAATTGCGAGTGGCCACTGGGTAGATACTAACAATGAATATGAGTCAGTCTTAGGCGGGTTTGGTCAAACGTTCCTAAAACACCCTATCACAGAAGACATTGGTAAAGTACCATACAAGGCACCTTATATGACCCTCACCAGTTTACAAGTCTGGCAACATAACCAGCCACAGCCTAATGAACCCACTTATATTGCCAACGCGGGGGAGGAGATTGTTATGGACTGTGAGACTGATACCGTAACCGTCAATGGACGCTTGGTATCACCAGTCTGGTCAACTGATTATCCGCAATTAAGACCGGGTGTTAACGGGCTAACTATGGTTGGCGACCTAGATGACGCTCAAATGACGCTTAAATACCTACCAAAACTATTATAGTAACACTTTAAAGGCTTCCCAATGGGGTGGCCTTTTTACATAACTAAAACAAGGAGGTTAACCAATGGCTTTAACCAATCAATATTTAATTCTAAATCCAAGTTTGAAGCGGATTGGTACCCTGACTGTTGATGGGGCCACTAAATTTTCAAACGACAGTGTTAGAATCCAGCTCGCTGATTCCGATACAACTAGTACCGCCTACGATGATGACATCAATGTGGGCACTAAGGACAGCTACACCGGCACCATCAACCTAAACGCTCAGTCTAAAAAGTTTGACCACCAAGGTTCATTAGACGTGCTTCAAGGTCAGCCTGATTCAGACAAAGTAGTTGCTGGCAACAATCTCGCTTATTATGATGCCTTGTCGGGACACTGGTATGTTATGCACATCTATTCAACTGATGACGCTTCTAGTGCCGCTGTTAAACATACAACGACCATTAACTTTACTAATTTGTGCCTATTTACGTTGGCTCATCATTATCCTGTTGCTATGGCTAGTTCAGATACGGCTATCAAGACCGCTTTTACGAGTGTATTCAGTGATACTGGCTGGACACTCAAATTTAACACAACCAATTCAATGGTTCCGCCTATCTCAATTGATGGAAAAACTAAAGCGTCAACACTATTACAAACGTTATTGCAGGCCTATAACGTGGAAGTTGATTGCTACGTTGAAATTGACTCACAAGGTAATGTTCAATCAAAGACCTGTGAAGTTGTCGACCAGTTGAATGTCGATAAGGTTTATAACGAAGCAATCTTCGGTAAAAACATCACTAGTATTAAACGTACCACCGTTTCAACACCAATTACCAAGCTGATTGCTTATGGTGATAACAGTAATACCATGGCCGCTGCCAATGATGGCAAAATTTACATTGTTGACGATGAAGCTAATCGTAAGTACAACCCAGACTGGCAGAGTGGACTGTACTATGAGGGTGTTATTACTGCTAATAGCATTGAACATGCGGCTGGCTTAAAGTCGTGGGCTGAACAAATGTTACAGCTATTCAATCATCCTAGAACGTATTATGAGGTTAATGTGACACCGACTTTCAATCCACCACTAGGGGCCACTATTCGCTTCAAGGATGACCAAATCACGCCAGCCCTAGACGCCAGTGGTCGGGTGATTCAACGCACTATTAGCTTTGCCAACCCATATGGTAATACCGTTGGCTTTGGCGAATATGTCACGGTACCAGTTGCCACTCCAGCTTGGTTAGCAGGTTATCAGAGCGCCATTAGTAGTGCCATTGAAAAGGCTAGAGCTGACGCTAGTTCTGTTAAGCCAGTTGCGTTAACACCTGACGGCAATAACTTCACGGACCCCAGCCAAACTAAACGGTTAATCTTACAGGCTTGGGAAGGCAGCACTAATATTTCAGCCTATATTGATAGCAAGGGGTTTATCTGGCGCCGATACAACCGAAACGGCACTGTTGATACCAGCTATGAAAATACGGGCTATTTAGTACAGGCACCCTATAGTGCCGTTGGTACTTTGCACGGCACGATTGAAACAGGCTATATTCAATCAGCCCCTGAGGTGACACTAGATACCACTAGCATTAAGCATTGGGGTGACTTTAAACGATCAGATGATACGGTGGGGTCGCATAGTGCCGTTCAGTATATGTGTCCGTTAAGTAACGGCCAATATTTAACTAGTCGTGCATTGAATACTGGTTCAACCAAAGACACGATGTATGTTTTACACGATAGCAACTTTAAGCCACTTAGTAAGATGATTATGCAACATGGCGGCCACGGAGCTAGCTTCGATGTTGAAGAAGTCAATGGGGTGCCCTATATTTGGGCAGCAACTTACACCGACAATACACACAGTGTATCAACCGTCTCACGTTTCCCATATGTCGCCGGGACAACCATGCAAGCTAATGATAGGCGAATTGAACGATACTATTCCATGAACGGCTATATGCGTGTAAGCATGGACTTTAAGCATGGCTATGTGCTAGTTGGTGACGGTAATGGTGCCATGTATATCATGACGCTAGCTGATTTAAAGAATGGCAGTTATAACATTAAATACGCTTTTAACATCTTCAATTATGGCTATGAGGCTAGTCAAACGTACCAATCACAAACGCTTGATTTCCCATATGTTTATTGGAATTCCGGTGACGTTGACTTGCATGATAATCGCATGTTGTATGGCGTTAATGTTGTGCATGGCGGTCAAGAGTTCGCCCTAAACTTAATGCTTGATATGGACTTTAAAACTGCAGATGACGTGATGGAACCCGAAACGGTCAAAGCAACCTATGATTCAACAGGCAACTCAGCTTTGCTGCTAACGTTCAACTGTTGGGTCAATGATAATCCGATCGAACGGGTCTATTCGCTACCAGTTAAAACTAGGCCAGCTGCTGACATCCTAAATACAAGCACAAATGATTAGAAAGGAGGTGAATTAAATGGCAGAATCTAACGCAACACAGGTCATCTTAACCGATGATGGCATTAAGATTATCAATGCTCAAAATACAGCTGATAGTGCAGCTAGTCAGGCAGAAAATGCTAATAGTGCCACTTTAATCGCACAGTCAACAGCTAATGCTGCTAAATCAGCCGCAGATAGTACCTACGATTATGCTAGCTCTGAAATGGCCGTACATTCAATGGCTACCGCTAAAGCTCAAAGTACGGCTGATAATGCCTTTAGCCAAGCGGTTAAGGCAATAGACACCGGCCAAGCGGTTAGTCAAGCAGTAACATCCTTAAAAGATGGTTCCACGCTAACGATTGCTGAACTAGGAAGTGGACTAGCTGATAAGGTTTCTAACTCGGAATATGCTAGTTACAAATATCAGACTGCTAGTCAAATAGGAGAAATGGTTACTGATGGTGCTTTCTCAGCATATCAGCAAACTACTAAGGACTTGATTTCCTCCAAGGTAGCTAATAGCGACTTCTCATCTTACAAAGATGAAACTGCAAGTGCAATAGATAGTAAAGTTGCTTCTAGTGCTTTTGATTCTTACAAACAGCAGACTGCTAGTGCAATTTCTAGCAAGGTTTCAACTGCTGATTTCTCAACTTACAAGACACAAACTGCTACTGATATTAATCTTAAGGTAGCCACAAAGGACTTAATCGACCAAATTAATATCCAAGCTGGTAACACCCTAATTTCATCTAGTGGTCAACTTACACTATCTGGTAAAAATATCTATTTTGATTCGGCTAACCCCGTGATAATTCCTAGTGCAAATATCGACACGCTCCTTACTCGTAAGACACTAAAAGCGGCTGACATTACGGCTAATACGTTTAGCACAAATAACGAAACCTTTACGGTAGACAGAAATGGTGCTGTCACTGCTAATAACATGACGATTAATGGCGGCACATTAACCACACCGACAATCAATGGTTCAACTATAAACGGTGGGACACTTAACATGCAAACTGATGGCTTGATTAATTCGCCATATAATGGTATTCAACAGTCTGCTGACCAATTCTACCACCCATGGAAGTTGAACACAGGCCAGTTAACAATTGGTCAGGGATATATAACTTCTGTATCCTCTGGAACACGTAGTATCAATGGTATTCCTAAACAGTTCAATCATGTGCAAGGGACCTTATCGGCAAGCTACTTAAAGTTTACCAATGACTATGGTGCCCGTACTTATATTGATGCAGATATGTTTACCTATTCTAATCAGACGAATGATACAGCCATGGTTACAATTGACGCTGATGGTGTTGGAATCAATATGGGAACGATGAGTGCCCCAGCGTTAACTATTAGTAATGGCTATATTGACGCGTCATCATCTTCATCATACGGTGTATTCGGTTCTATAACTTTAGGCTACAGTCCTCACACTATCAACTCTGATAATACGGGCATTTACTTTGAAAGTGGTCATGGTAGTGGCAATCCGGGTATCGATATTCACGCTAAAGGCTTCCATTCAATGTCATCAAGACTATCGACTAAGCGTCAAGTAAGATTGTTGGATGATGAACACTCGAATAGTTTGTTGCTTGGAGCTGACACGGCAACCTTCCAATATAATCAAGATACTAATGCTGACAATTCTAATGAAGGTGTCATCATTGATGACGTCAATACAGCTAAACAATACAGTTTACCTGATGAGCTTATTACTCGGGATGGTAAAGCACCGACAGACTTAATGAGTTTCATTGCTAGGGTAATCAGTCAAAACAAATATCAAGCACGTCTAATTGAAGATTTGCAAATTCGTTTAAGAAAGGTCGAAATTAAGAATGAACAGTAACTATTATATTTCAAAAGTAGAACCTGTTAGAAATGGTGACGGAACTAATGTTTACTTTACGTTTTCTTACCCTGATAGTAATGCTCAGTTGAATGGGAACGTAAAACTAACTAATCAAGAATATATTGATGCTTTGAAAAATGGCACTGCTGATGATATGTATTCAGGATTGTATAGGGCAATTAAAGCAAAAATTATTGAGATTAACACAGATGCTACGACTACGACAACCACCACAAAGGAGGCTTAATATATGAATGTTGATGCACAAGCTTTAATTAACAAGCTGACAAGTAACTATGCCCAAGCGATTGCCCTTAAAGACCAGCAATTAGCGATGGCACAAGTTCAAATTGACCAGCTAAATGCCAAGTTGGCTAAAAAGGAGGCGCCTAAAGATGGCAAAAACGCTTAGTTTTACTGATACTTCACCACAGACGGTTAAAATTGGTGATACCACGACCAGTTTTACGTTAATTTGTGGCAATGATAATGTGGCAACGGACTTAACTAACGCCACTTCAATTACCGTTAAATTAGGCAATGCTAGTGGCTATCTTAAATCTGCCACAGTTGATCCAGCTAGTTTAACGGACCCAACAACTGGCCAAGTTACCGTTACCTTTAACGCTGACTTGATGACTAGTTTAACTGCTGGTAGCTATGCCATTGAAGTATGGGTGGTTGATCCTACTGGGACGTCAATCTACCCCAGTGATGGGTCAACCGGGTTTACCATTACCAATAACATTCAAAGTACCAATGGTAGCACGATTACCACCATTACCTTTGATGACTTTGTGAAAGAACTGAATAAAGCCGCAAGCACAATTGCTAAGGGTGATAAAGGTGATAAAGGCGATAAGGGTGACAAGGGTGATAAAGGCGATAAAGGTAATACTGGTGCAACTGGTATTCAAGGCCCCAAAGGTGACAAGGGTGACAAGGGCGATACTGGTACTGTTGATAATGCTGGTTTGACCGCGGCACCAGCTTTTGTTGCACTCCAAACGCAAGTTAATAATAGTGCGGTTGGGACTAATTTAATTGTCCAATCAGACTTAAAAGCAGGAGACATTGCTAGAAATACTGGTGGCGTTAATTCCAGTGGCGCTGATTTTTATTCAGATAATTATATAGCTACTAATGGAGAAACTGTATTTACGTTAAGTTCACCAGACTATGTATTAAAAGGTGATATCGATAATACTTTGGCAATGTACGACAGTGATAAAAGCTTTCTGGGTTGGCAAAGTATAACCTCAGCAACACAAACATTAAGTAAATCTAATGTAGCGTATATTAGATTCTCTATTAATTTTAATGACGAAGGTGGCACTTCTGGCAATTTATCTGATTGGTTGAACAATCATAGATACAAGCTAGAAAAAGGTAGCGTAGCAACAGATTGGTGCCCTAATCCAGCAGAAATTTTGACGCAATCGGATTATGCAAAAATAAAAGCGGCTATTGTAGCGCTAGGAGGTTCTTTATCATGAGTTTTGATTTAAGCGAATTTTTAACAGAAGGATTAATTAGCAGTGTTAACAACGGGTTGATTCCATCGGACTTAGCAACTGTATACGCTGGTAATTATCTAGTAAAATCATTGATTACCCAAGCTCAGGTTACTCAGGTATCCGATGCAATTACAGCCTACAAAGCTGCACAGACAGAAGCTACCGTAGATAATAACAGCGTACACTAGGAGGTAGGCAATTGAATAAGCACAAATTAAAGGCACTCATCTTAACGGTGGGCGCCATTTTTATGGCCTTTTTAATGGTCAATGTTACCAGTCAGGCTTCAACTAGTCGTGAACAGGGGGTTGATTGGTCTAAGTATAACGGTAATAGTGGTGTATTCGGCTATAGCACCGATAAGTTTGTATTCTCGCAGGCTGGTGGCTTCTATGGTGGGACTAATATCCCTCAGACCACGTATAACAGCCAAGTTAAATCAGCTCAACAGGCTGGTAAACGGGTGCACACCTATTTATGGGACGGTGTTGGTGGCAATATGATCAACGCCAAGGCTATGATGGCCTATTACTTGCCACGGATTAGGACGCCCAAGGGCAGCATTGTGGCGTTGGACTATGAGGATGGGGCTTCTAATAGCGTGACAGCTAACACTAATGTCATTCTAGCTCAAATGGCCCTCATTAAAGCGGCTGGTTATACCCCTATGTTGTATTCCGGTAAAGCTTACCTCAATGCTCATGTTAATGTGAGCGCCATTGTTAAAGCCTATGGTAGCTGTCTATGGCTAGCTGAATATCCGGACTACTTGGTTAGAACTAGCCCTGATTACAACTGGTTCCCTAGCATGGACGGCGTGGCTATCCTCCAATTCACTAGCATGTATAAAGCAGGCGGATTAGACGGCAATGTCGATTTAACAGGGATCACTAAGTCGGGTTATACGACTGCTAGCAAGGCTAAAGCACAGGCCAACATAAAGCAGGCTCATAAACAGGCAGCTAAAAAGGCCACTTTTAAGGTTGTTAAATACAACCAGCGAGGGGTGTTCTATCCTAACCGGACACTAGCTGTTCGTTACACGGATTCAGACAAGGTACGTCAAGTGGCTACCTATTACAAGGATGAGAGTGTGATTTACAACGCGGTCATTATTGAACATGACTATGTATGGGCACGCTACACCCGTTCAAATGGCCTGTATGGCTTTATTAAGCTAGGCGTTACTAACGGGCCAGCCTATGGGAAGCGAGTTACTGGTCAGCCGGTTAGCCATACGTATTACACAGTCAAGTCTGGCGACAGCTGGTGGACAATCGCACAACGAAACGGCCTGAGCATGACTACACTAGCTAGCCAGAACGGCAAGTCAATTTACACCACCATCTATCCTGGCCAGCGATTGGTGGTGCGGTAATGGCACAATACGACGATACAACTAAGTTATTAATGGACATTCAAAAGGATGTGGCCGCCACCAAAACGAAAGTTGAGAACATCGAAGAAAAATTGAATCAAGTTGACGATATTGGCGACAAAGCTGACAAGGCGCTTGCCAAGTCCATTGAAGCCAGCCATCAAATTGACCGCGTAACAGCCATTCAAAATTGGTTAATCGGTGTCTTGGTTAGTGGCGTGCTCGTCACGTTAGTTATTTATATCGCAGAAAAGTTCCTTTAGGAGGGAAAATAATGATTAAAAAAATTAGCTTCAAGAATGTCGACGGTAGTTTGAATGGTAAATTGATCGCTGGGATCGTTTCCTTGCTAATCGTTTTGATTCAACAAGTCTTTGCCATGTTTGGCATTAAGTTTACTGGTGACTGGACGAGTATTGTAGCCGTTGTTAACACGGTTCTAACCATCCTTGGTATGCTGGGCGTTATTACTGACGTTCAAACAGTGACAGCACCAACAGTTAAAAGTGACGAGGAAAGCCAAGTTGAAGCGACGGCTAATAAGGTTGCTGACGAAGTTCAAACACCAACGTCCGCAGTTGCTGCAGTGAATAGTTCTGCATCATCTGACACTGAAACGGCGTCAGAATCCGCCTCACAAGCAGCAAAATAGTGCTATAATAATTGTTGACTATACTGCAACTTTTCCCCTGCGCTTCGGTGTGGGGGATTTTTTATGCGTAAAAAGCCGCCTGCTGTAAAGGCAGACGGCTAATACATAAGAGAAAGCATCTTAGTGAAAGGTGAAACCATCATCTGTTTTCACTATTACACCGGCTTTCTGTAATCATTACAACAATTATACAATGAAAGCATAATTTTCACAACAAACTAAAAAATTCTCACACCAGCAATTGCTGGGTGAAATTTTTTGATGGTTTACAAAAAACACATAAATATGTAAAATTGGAAAAAAGACGTAAGGTGGTTGGCTATAACTTGATATAGAGTTTCATTCATTGTGGAGCTTGATCACTCTGCAACTTTCCCCCATGCTTCGGCGTGGGGGATTTTTTTAATAACTAATATTCAAAAGTATACATTTGCGTCTTAAAGACAAATAAAGACAAATTTTTGGAATTAGTAGTGCTTTTTAGTACAAATGAAAAAAGCTCGAATGCCGTTAAATCAACGTTTAACAGGATTCAAGCTTCATCTAGTTTACCTAATTATGCCCCAGGCAGGATTCGAACCTGTACATTGTTTCCAATACAGCGACCTGAACGCTGCGCGTCTGCCAGTTCCGCCACTGGGGCAGTTGAATTAACAACAATATTCATTATAGCGAAAAGTGCGAGAAAAATAAACCTTTTTCTATATTTATGCAGTAATTTTTCATCACTGATAAGAAAAAAAGCCGATAAGTAGGTTTGTGAGTG
>NZ_JAGYGS010000049.1:0-23192 GCF_018991185.1 Lactiplantibacillus sp. 7.2.4 | reverse complement strand
AAGGCCATGTACGAATACGCCGCAACTGTAATCGGTCCCAATAGATTTTGGGCCAATTGGTTAGAGACAAAGATGGCGGTCGGACCATCCGCTGCCCCGATGATACCAATTGACGCTGCTTCCTTAATATCAAATCCGAATAAGACGGCCACGATAATAACAAAGAAAATCCCAAACTGGGCGGCCGCGCCAAATAACAACATAAACGGATTCTGTAATAACGGGCCAAAGTCAATCATGGCGCCAATCCCAATAAAAATTAATAATGGAAACAATTCTGTGCTAATCCCTGCTTTAAAAAGGATATCCAGGACGCCTTCCGCCTTCGACCCACCCGTGACTTGCGTGAGTACACCGGTATTCGGAAAATTGACCAAAATCGCCCCTAAGCCCATCGGAACCAATAGCGTTGGCTCATATTCCTTTTTAATTCCTAAGTAAATTAACGCGCCACCAATCAGCATCATGATGATTTGGCTCATCGTAATCGACGCAACACCTTCAATCAACGTTTCCACATCATCACTCCTCAGCTAATCTGAATCAGGGGATCACCAGCATTAACGCTATCGTTCTTGCTTACAAACAGTTGGTCAACGGTCCCAGCCTTATTCGCAACAATTTCGTTTTCCATCTTCATCGCTTCTAAAACGAGTAGTGGCTGATTTTCTTGAACCGTTTCACCAGGAGTTACGAGCAGTTTGATAATAACGCCCGGCATCGGTGCCGTCATCGCCGTCGCTGGCACCGCTGCTGTCGGTACTTGTGCTGACTGTGCTACGGCTGCCGGTTCAGCTGGTGGCGTTGTAGGTGTCGCCATTGTTGTTGGCGCGCTTGTCGATTGGCTGACCGCTGTTTGCGACGCCTGATCCCCGAGTTCTTCCATCTCAACCAGATAAGTTTCACCATTAATTGTAATTTTGAATTTGCGTAACATAATTCTTATTCAACTCGCTTTCTAATTGACTTCACCACGTACTTACCGTCACCGATATCGGTTGCACAACAGCTGGCAATCAGACTCACCAGTTGTGCTTCCGGATTTGGAACGTATAAATGTTTGAGCCTGAGCTGTGTATCTGTCCGATCAGCGGCCAAAACACTCGCTGCAAGCACCGTCGCAAGCACATGTTGATGCGGATCAACCTCAATATACTCCGGTACCGTTACCCATTGTTCTTGATCTGGCACCTCAGCGACTGCCAAAGCACCTTTAGCAGCATCATTATCGACCTCATCATGATGCCAAAAGCGGCGCCAAAAAGCTGTCATCAATCATCACTCCTTATCATTGTGGGATGTAAAATGGCATTTGCCCGGTTAATAGAATTGTGACCACGAAAATCACAAACACACCCAAGGCATACTTGGCGGTCTCCTTCTGCCAGGCTCCCATGTCCAATCCAGTCAATCGTAAGAGGAGATAGATGAAGGCCACCAACGGACTTAACAAGTGGAACGCCTGCCCCATCAACGACGCTAACGCCATCTGCATATTGGTAAATCCGTACGCGCGCCCGGCTTGTGCCAGAACTGGTAACACGCCAAAGTAGAAGCCATTATTGGATAAGAAGAACGTTCCGGGAGCTGAAATAACCGCAATCACAATACCCCAGAACCCAGCCAATTGGTGTGGAATGATCTTAGTGAAACTTTCAGCTAGCGCTGTCGCCATCCCGGTTCCTTGAAAGAGACCCATGAAAACACCAGCGGCAAACACTAAAATCACCACTTGCACGGCATCCCCACCGTTTGCACCAATTCGCTTTGATTGGTCCTTAAGCTGTGGGTAATTCACCATTAAGGCAATGCAAGTTCCCACTAGGAACAAGAGTAGTGGCGGCATTGCAATTGCCTTGATAAATGAACTCGCCACCAAC
Source organism: Lactiplantibacillus sp. 7.2.4 (assembly GCF_018991185.1). Classification (NCBI taxonomy): domain Bacteria; kingdom Bacillati; phylum Bacillota; class Bacilli; order Lactobacillales; family Lactobacillaceae; genus Lactiplantibacillus; species Lactiplantibacillus sp. 7.2.4. The sequence continues at coordinate 21,312 of NZ_JAGYGS010000049.1, read as the reverse complement.
CAAGCAATTAGCACAATTGTCAAAATACCATTAAACGCAAAATTCTGCGGTCGCCGAATCGCCGCCGTTTCAGGGTCAGTCACCGTAATCATTGCATCGATTTCTTCATGCGTTAATGACTTGATTCCTAACCGTTTCCGTTCCCGCTTACCCATGCCACGGGCAACAATGAAAATCACGTAAAGTAATGCCAGAATCATACTTGGCAAGACGTAAGCTAAGATACTCGCATCAACATCCAAAACGGCCATTGCACGGGCAGTTGGACCACCCCATGGCAACAGGTTCATAATCGTGTTTTGCAAAATAATGAGTACCCCTAAATCCATCATCCGCATATGAAGTTTCTTATAAATTGGGATAAACGCTGAACAACAAATCAGCGTGGTCGTCGTCCCATCTCCATTAAGCGAAACTGCCGCGGCAACTACCGCTGTTGCCATCAGCACTTTCATCGGATCACCCTTAGCAAAATAAATCATGCGTTTCGTAATCGGATCAAACAGTCCCGCGTCCAACATAATTGAAAAATATAAAATTGCAAATAATAGCATGATTCCAGTATTGGCAGTCGTCTTGATGCCTTCCAGTACGAAATCCCCGATGGTCCCCTTCTTCGCCACACCTGCAGCCATAGCAATAATGGCAAAGACAAGTGGCACTAGTACTAACGCCGTAAATGGCGACATCTTTTTCTTCATGATGATGAACATGAAGACAACGATCATCGCATAGGCAATTATCGTGAGTAGCATGGGTTTCAGCTCCTTTACATTTGGTACTCAAATCATACCTGGATGAAAGCGCTTTTACTACCGGTTTTAACCATAAGTACACAGAAAGAACACGTGCCAGTTATCATATGCAAAAGCAACCAGCTGAGACCCGCTGGAAGCAGTGCGAGTTACTGTAAACGCGCAATGGTAGGGTCGTCCTACACCGACTTCCAGGCATTCTGGGAAATGGCCGGAACGTGGTGGACACAGATTTAAGCCGACAACCCACGTCTTAAATACTGGTCTTCCACTAACCAAGCAAAAAACGCTTGCTAAGTGGAATTTCACCACTTGGCCTTGCCCAGAATACCTTCCAGCCGGGATATTATTCGAAAGGCAGACATGTGTGAACCCAACTAGTTGTTAGATTAGTCGTTGGTTCCTTGGTACACAGTTATTTTGACATTCAACTGTCAGATTGGTCTCTAATGATAGCTAAAGTACCTTACTCATGCTGTCAGACAAGCGACTTCACTGAAGTTGTCAGAATTTTCTCTAGTTACCTGAGACAACAAACTCCTGAATTATAAGTGGAAGAAATCTTGTCAACTAATTTCAAGACGAGTAGTGGTCACTGAAATTTATGACATTGAGATGAGTGAATAATATTCAGGTGATCTTCCCAGTGATTAAATGCCATCAGTCATCATCGGTACCGATTAAGTCCTTTCCTGAAGCGCCAGTCAATAAAAATTCAGTGGTCAATTGTACCCAGATAGGCGGTCGTTTATCTGCCATTCGAGCGGGTTCCCGACCGGAGGGGCTGGCTGACAATGCTCAAGGGCGAAGTTCTTCTTGTCCGGGCGGGTTTCCCGGGCTAGAAGAAGACTCGTATTTGAAATTGCGCAGTGGGTCTCTGCGTGAGTTCAAATCGATGTCCGCCCTGTTCCAGCGTTGTCAACCAGCCCCGGAGGTCGGAATAAGACGCGCATCGGCTGACGAACAGCCAACCAACTAACCGGTATGATTCATGACAAATTAACTGTCACAATGCGTATCCCGGTCTATTTTGCGTATCCTTATCCACGCAAAAAAATCGGTTCAAGAATAAATTCTCGAACCGATTTTTTGCTTATTTTCAATTTTCTAAGGCAGTGTGCTGATTTAACATTACCAGTCACCGAATTTGTCATCCTTGAGTTGTTGCAATAACTCTTGGTAACGGTCGGAACTGATTTCGCCTTTAAAATGCGCGTTTTCAAGTTGATTAAACCGTTCTGCCAAATAGTATGCCGTTAAATACAAAGTCAGCTTGCGTTTTACAATGGTTTCGGGGTCCAAATCATCAGAAATATGCTGGGACGTCACGACCATTTCTGCGAACTTGCGTTGATTCAAAGTTAGGCTACTGTCATTCTGATTCTGGCTTGTCATTGAAATTCCCCTATTCATAATTTAGTTACCCTCAGAATAGCATAATCAATGAAAAATCAATCTATTTCTCGTGTTTTTTTACTGTTCTTTCAATGCCAAAATTACCGAATGAGGTTACCAAATAAGGTTCCTTGTTTTCGCCAGATTTCTTGAGTCCCCAACCTAAAACAAATCCAACTGATGCGGCCCCAAATCACCGAAAGAAACGCCGAGCAACTCTTTCAACGCCATCGCGTTATCTGCAGCGTCGCCACCAGCATTGTTGTTGAAGATGACGCACACTTCATCGGCTTGGGCTTGCAACTGTTCCACCGTTTGTTTGAATTCGGCCAGCTCCGTATCATTGTAGCGATACAAGGTGCGTTGGCTGCGCCAGTTGGGCCCCTTAGCAGACCAGCCCTGTTGATTGCGACCATGTAGCCGCAACAAGGCCAGCTTGGCATTCGTCACGACTGGTTCAAAGCTGACGCCATCGTTCATTGCGTGGGGCTCATCGACGACAACGTGAATCAAACCCAGGTCGTGGAGGAAGCTGAAGACGGCATCCTTGACACCATCCTCATACCAACTCTGATTACGAAATTCAACTGCAATCGGCACGCCGGGCAGCCATTCCACCATCCGCTGAAGATAGTGAAAATTCCGGTTGGAGCGTTCAAAGAATGGCGGGAATTGGAACAACACGGCTTTGAGCTGGTGATGCTGCGTCAGTGGTTTGAGCATCGCACGGTATTCTCGATAGGCCGTCTTGAGTGCATCCATTGAGACACCTTCATCGTAAGTGTCGTGCAAGGTCATGACTTGATTGGCTTTCAGAATGAACTGAAATTTATCTGGTACCGCTTTTTGCCACTTCTTGACCGTCGCGACCTTGGGAATCCCATAAAATGGCGTGTCGACCTCAACCACGGGTAACACACCCGAATATTCAGTTAAAGTCAACTTATCCGTGCCACCGAGTAGACTGGGGTGTTCCGTCCAAGTTGTCAGACCAATCGTAATCATTAGACTTGCACCTCCTCGAAGAAGGTCGTTGCATCTTCTTGGACCATTGTGAAATCAAATGGCAGTTGCAACGGTTCAGCGTTAACGGCGAGCACTTGGGCTTGCGGGTTACGGTAATCGATCAAGCCGGCAAATGGATAGACCCGAAACGATGTCCCACAGATGACAACCAGGTCCGCCTGCTGCAAATACTGAACAGCGCGTTCAATGTTTTCAGGTGCGATTCCTTCATCATAGAGCACCACGTTGGGCCGCAAGTAACCGCCGTCCGCTTGATGCGTGGGTGCCTTCAAATAGTCCTGCCAAGCTACCGACTGACCACACTTCGTACAATATACTTGGTATAAGTTGCCATGAAATTCCACCAAGTTGGCCGTCTTCGCCACCACATATAAATTATCGATATTTTGAGTAATCACGCTGGCGCGCCCCTGCTGCGTCAAGGCCGCCATCTTTTGATGGATGACATTCGGTTGCGCGTCGGGATAATATAAATTTGATTTTAAATACTGATAAAATTCCGTGGGATGGCTCGCTAAAAAAGCATGGCTTAAATAATACTCTGCATTATGATGCGCCGTATATAAGCCGTTTTTTGAGCGATAATCTGGAATCCCAGACGGCGTCGAAACGCCCGCACCCGTCATAAAGACAATGTGTTGTGCTTGCTGTAATGCTGTCTGTGCTGCTGTGTCGTTCATCACGACATTCCCCCAATCAAATCACCGTAACGTATAGGGTAAGTTCATTTCTTGGAACAATTCCTTGACCGTCTTGTCGTACACTTCCTTGAAGAAGGCATCACTCTTCTTTTGCGCTGGTGCTGGTAGCACAAAGGCATTCTGGCGATCACTCTTGTATAACCCAATGTACGCCCGGGTATGCTTGTTTTTATCTAATAAATCTGAATGGTACACATCGAATAGTTGGCGAACTTCTAGCCGTTCTTGCCGTTCACTTAAGACGCTTTGAACCGTGACAAATTCAGTACCGTGCAAGACGGGTAAGTGCCAAGCCGTCATCTGGTCATCGAAGGCCTTGAACAATTTGACGACGGTCCGCCGCATCGCAAATGGCGTATCGACAGGTTTCTTGCTAATCACCGCGTATAATTGTTGTGCGGCTGGCCAGGCTTGTGGATAGGCCTTAGCGACCTGTTGCTCACGTTCAGCAGAGAGTTCCCCGTTGAAGAAGACGAGCAGGTCAGTCAACGTCAATAATCTTAACGTCATCATGGCATCGGCCTTGTCTGGTTGTTCAGGGTCAATGGTCGCTGCCACGCCCTGCATGTACCAGTCCTCGATTTGGTCGTCGATCAAGTCATATTCCCGTTGTTTGCGCACCACGAGCACGTGGCTGACCATGTCGTAGAGTTCCATGGCGATCGCCATCAGTTGTTCATCGAGTTGTTCGTCACGCGTCGTTAAATTAAACGTCACCTGCGGAAAGCCTTGTAATAGCAAGAGCAGGTGCAACAATTCATGCGACGCCGTGTAATTCGGGGCAGTCACGTCATTCACGCGAACTGTCAAATCACCATTGTCCAGAACCTGTTGTGCTTGGTCGTGCCGAACATAGCCGACCTGGTCTTCACCAAAACTAACACTAATATTGCCTGGGTACAGGGAATTGGCAGTACTTAGTAAGTCCGTTACCGTTTGATTTAATTTAATTTCAGTCATCAGTCTCTTCCTTTGCTTGTCGCAACTCGGTAATGATGCGTTGCGTCGTTGCGAGATCTTGTTGTGGCGCTAATTCGAGTCGTTGCAAAACCGTCGACAACTCATCGTCGGTCGCGCCAGCCGCCATTGCGAGTGTTTTCAATTGTAAGTGCATGTGGCCCTGTTGAATCCCGGTCGTCACGAGTGCCCGTAACGCTGCTAGGTTCTGTGCCAACCCAACGGCGACCATAATTCGTTCCAAATCACCCGCGCTTTTGACGCCTAACAGCCGTTGGTTCAATTGGGCTAATTCGTTGATCTTGATTGACCCGCCAACGATTCCCACTGGCAACGGCATTTCAAGTTCACCGTGAAGGATCTTACCGTTAGTCATCCATCGACTCATGCCGCGGTACTGACCGTTTTTGACCGCATAAGCGTGGGCACCACTTTCAAGCGCCCGCCAATCATTTCCACTGGCAATTGCCACCGCATCGATGCCGTTCATGATTCCCTTGTTATGGGTCGCCGCACGGTAAGGATCAATGTGTGCGACCATGCTTGCCGAAGCAATCTTTTGCGCCACCAGCTCGCCGGAATAGCGTCCCGCTTGGAGTAATTCGACCGGAATATCGCAGGCGGCTTTGACCAGGCTAGCGGTCGCATAATTCGACAAGATGCTCATCAACGAATCCTGCTTCGTCATCACGGCAATCGCTTTGGATACAGCCTCCAGCATACTATTGAGCATATTGGCGCCCATGGCCTCTTGAACGTCAACGAAGAGGTCGATCGATAGATACCCCTGACCGAGGACCCGCGGCCGAATCCGTCGTGCGCCGCCACCCCGTTTTTCCAAACTTGGATGGGCTTCATTCGCCACGGTCAACAACGTGGACGCATGCTTGGTCACCATCGCCGCCACCGCAGCCGGATCACTCACCTTTTCCAAGACAACTTGTCCAATCATTTCTCGCTGATTCAGCGTTGTGGTGATGCCACCGCCCCGTTTCATGATTTTAGCGCCATTGCTAGCCGCCGCAATCACGGACGGTTCTTCCGTCACCATTGGTACGATCCGGTTGATGCCATCAATCACGAAATTGACCGCTAAGCCCATTGGTAATGGATAATCAGTCAAATAGTTCTCAATAATCTCGTGGTGTTGCGGGACATAATATTGCTTGAATAGTGCCTGTTCAGCGGGTGTCAAATGGGCCTGTTCCGCGACGATTGCGACGCGTTCATCCCAATTTTTTTGGTAAAAGTGTCGAAAATCTGCTGTCATATTCTCATTCCATCCTCTTATTTAGGTTACTGTGCTAGGTGTTCAGAAATAATGCCTTCGCGGACGCCACTCTCAGAGAAAATGACGCGGTCGCTATCGAGCATCTGCAATAAGGTGACAAGTGGTAACATGCCACCAACAATAATATCCGCGCGGTCGTACTCCATTCCGGAGATTTCTTGACGACCCGTTTTAGAGCGCGAGAGTAAATCTAAGAAGGTATGAAAGACGGTCTCGGTCTTCAACCGGTAACCATGGATATCTTCGACCTTAAGTTTTTGTTGCCTGCGCCGATTGATGCGCGCCAAGGTCCGATTGGCACCCCCTAGTAGAATGATTGGATCATGTAACGCTTCCGATAACCACCAAATATCCGCGAGCCGATTGCGTAAAAACATTTGGGCACGAAATAGACTGGCAGACGGCACCAGGTCATCGAGGCCAAATTGTTCAGATAGTGTCACTGCACCAAACGGAATGCTGATCAGCTGCTGCTTACGCCCATTTTTGACTAAAATCAGTTCACAACTCGCGCCACCAGTGTCCAAAATCAGACAATTATTGATGACTAACGAATTGGCAACCCCTAAGTAGTCGTAGTAGGCTTCATCGTCACCAGACAGCACCCGCAAGTCTAAGCCAACTTCTTGCTTCACTTGGTTCAGAAAGGCCGTCTGATTCTCAGCCATCCGAACTGCCGCCGTGGTAATTCCAATGACATCCGTATCCGGCATCTTCTCATAGAGTCGCCGAAAGTTCAGCAACGCTTTGATCGTACGCTCAATTGCAGCTGGCTGTAAGACGTGTGACGCCCCCATCCCTTTAGACAAACGGGTATCTTCCTTGACCCGCTTGATTTCTTGAGCGGTGCCATTTGCGTGCAACCGACTCACCGCCATTCGCGCTGAATTGGAACCCAAATCCACAATTTCTAAGTTTCTCATAACACCACGCTCACTTTTCGCTTTTTGGAATATCGATTAGCTTTATTCTAACATTTATGCGGTCCCACGGGGGCTTCTGGCGTTAGATTGTGCACAAAAAGATTGTAAGACTATCAAAACAAACGTCACTAGGGTTGTGGGCTAGTGACGCTCGTTGGGAAGGTTTAGAAAATTATGCGCCGTTCCAGATTTGGTCGACTAGCTCTTCTACTTCGCCCTGTGTCCGTTCATCACGGTCATCCTGATACAAGGCATACAAATGAAACGGATCCAGAACATTTTCTGGATAATCCTGAATTTGCTTAAACAATCGGTTGAACCCACCTAGCTGATATTTTGAAACTTGAACTTCACAGCCCGACGCTGCCCCAAGCTGAGATTGGCCCGCCGACAATACCTTTTGACGCTGTGTACGGTCGATAATAATGGTGGGTAGCGCTTGATTGTCGCTAATCATCGTCACTTTTGATAGCGCACTAACGCCAGAATAAAGAAAATCAGTGGCAATCGTTGATGTCGGAAATTCAGCAAACTGCACACGATTGGCATTTTGCACGGGTGAAGTTAGGAATGGCGCGATTTGCTCAAACAGCCGACGACTATTGAATTGACAAGCATAGACGCGGTCCTTAGTCTCACCTAGCGCCTTAAGCCAGCCACGTGCAACGAGTTGCTTAGCTGCCCGGTTAAACGTCACTCGATTATTAATATTGACCTGCTTACCAATCGTATCCGCAAATCGTTGGCCACTTTTAATCAGGAACCGATCATTGGCCGTGCTAAACGCAGCGAGTTCAGGTCGCGTCTGTGCGTGCTCAGGACTGCGTTCAAAAATCAACTGTGCCATAACGAGGGTCAGCGCTAGTCGTTGCTCAGCAGGGGCTAGCTTGTCTGGGGGCAGCACTTGTTGTTCAGTGACCAGCCCGGGCAATAAGCGCGTTCCCATGAACGGAAGAAACATCTCACCATCGGAAGTCATAAATGGCAGCAGGTGTCGCAAGTACTCACGGCGTTCAACCGTAGACAGTTGCGTTGCTAGCAATACGATTGGCGTGTTCGTTGATTGCTTAATTTGCGGAAACAACACCACCGGCCGCAGTGCGCGCTGACCATTGTAGACCAAGAATAAGACAGCCTGATCAAGTATCGTTCCCTGCACAAGCAGTGTGTTTTTTTGATCAGACGGGCCCACTGCAACCGTTGACGATTCAACTGCTTCCCCGACCGTTATCGGCATCCCAGTCCCTTGACTAATCTGATGTAACTGACTAATGATTCGATCCACGTTTGCGCCCTCCTCGCGGTTATTTTCACTGATTGTAACATCATTTTAATTGATTGTAACATTACAACGTTACAATTATCCAAAATAACGTTACAATCTTTTTCAACCCCGGCGCAATCAAAGTTCATTTTTGTTGGGCAACCGCTGTTTAGGTCGTCACCTCCGAACTCACGAAATGCGGAATCCAATTATCAGTCATCGCACAATGGCAACTAATTGCCACTACGATATAAATACGTCAACTAGCATGCTGGCCATTTACAATCGGCATAAACTCATTCAATTCTTAACTGTATTTGGCTCAGATTTATTCGCGTCCTCATTGGCGGAACCATTTTTACTAGTGCAAACTAAAGCGGTCCCCAGATAAACAGGAGACCGCTTAGTAACACTGTATTTCAAATAATCAATCAATTTTGTCCGTTCACACTGGACTAATCTCGTTAGCCAACGAATCAACTTAACGTAGTGCTTTCGATGGCCGAACATTGATTGTAACCCGCTCAAAACGATTGTAACATCGGAACCTTACAATCGCGTCAGGCCGGTGATAATTCACACCTCAGACCCGTTCTTTGGCCTGATACGCCGCCAAAATCTTGCGCACATCGTCCGTTGATTTGGCATCCATCATCGTATTGCGTAGGTCGGTAGCGCCTAATTCTGGCCGCGCATAAATCTTGAAGAACCGTTTTAATGATGGAAAACGCGGAACGTCATAGCGCGTTGCAAAATCGTCGAACAAGTCGAGTTGCATATTCAGTAAGCCCAATAGTTCGGGCAAATCGTGCGGCTGTGGTTGTGCTTCAAAGGCGAATGGATTAGCGAAGACGCCCCGGCCAATCATGATACCATCTAAGCCAGGGTGGGCTTTGGCCAGCGCGACCCCCGCTTGATAGTCAGCCACATCGCCATTGACTTGCAACAACGTCTCCGGGGCAATTTCGTCACGCATCTTAATGAGATCGTCGATGACCTCAAAGTGCGCAGGGACTTTGCTCATCTCCTGCTTCGTCCGTAAATGTACGGTCAAAACGGCAACGTGTTGTGCCAACAGGGTTGCAATCCAATCATGGTATTCGGCGACCTTACTGTAACCTAGGCGCGTCTTGGCACTGACTGCCAGTCCCGAAGTCTTCGCCGCAGCAATCACATCCGCTGCCCACTGTGGATTTCGAATCAAATCACTGCCACCATGATTTTTGATGACCGTGCCATCCGGACAACCCATGTTAATATCAACGGCTTCAAATCCCCGCTGACTCAGCTCAGCAGTCGCCGTTGCAAAATCAGCCGCTTCATTGCCCCACAGCTGAACGACCGGTTTACGCGATTCAGCGTCTGCCACGTAAAGTCGCCCGTGAACTGGGAACTTCGTATTCGGATCCGTGATGCTCTTAGCGTACACGAACTCACTAAAAAACGTATCCGGCGCTGCCGCATGGGCGATCACTTGCCGAAAAACCGTATTACTAACAGCTTCCATGGGTGCCATGGTGAAAAACGGCCGCTGTTCAGCCTTTGCTTGCGCCGCAATCTGCGACCAAAATGGTGTTGCTGTCACGTTCTCTTACCCCTTATCAATACCTTGATTTCAAATTAATGCTTTCAATTTTAGCATTGATTCACGCGTTTTGCAGGAATGACGTTTGACGCTTCTTGACTCAACCAACTAAGTCACCTACTCAAAACGATGCTGGATGACTTCTTGGTGACGCAACTCGCGTAATAAGGCTTCAATTGATTCGCCTGCAAAAGGACATGTCCACCACGTTCCAGCTATTGCTCAGAAATGCCTGAAAGCCGGCCTAGGAAGCCCCCATTACAGCAAGCTTCCGCTAACTCGCACTATTTCCAGCAAGTCTCAGCTGGCTGCTTTTGAACTTAGAAACTGATACGCTGCCATCACAATTCACATCAACTTCACGCCAATGAAAAAACGATCTCGCCCAAGTGAGCGAAATCGTTTTTCAATCCTAATGTTTACTGCCCATAACTAGCAGCCATTTGCGTCATCATTTTCTTAAAGCGGCGTTTGCGGAACCAACCCAGGAAGAGGACGCCAAGCTTATTGTTGGCATTGGTCTTCCGATCTTTACCGAGGAAGGTTTCAGCGTATTCTAAGACGGTCTGCTGACCATCGTCAGTTGTCGCGAATTGGTAGTCGACCCCGTAATGGTCACGCGGCGTCTCTAATTCGTAGGCGTAATGGACACCCGGCTGTGCGTGGGTGATCTTCAATTGACCAGTCAGACCGTTAGACCACTGTTTTGCATATTCGTAGCCTTGAAGACTCTGACGTGGTGCTGGTCGTCCGGTTTGCTGCTGAATATCAGCGCGCGCGGAGTCGATCAACTGTTGGTATAAATAATCCACTGGGGCATTCAAAGTTAATTTAATCTGCATGTTTATGGCTCCTCTCTAACTGGCCCACCCGCCGATAAACGACGAAGAGTGCTGCACTAACCGCCAAACCTAATCCGAGCGTCACCCATTGACCCGTGGTTCCGGCCAGGGGACTTAAGATAACGGCTAAAAATCCAAGGTTCATCCCGATGAGTAAACACTGCTTTAAGCTGTTCATGACAATCTATTCTCCAATCGCTGCTGGTTTAATCTTATTAGCGGCCTTAACAAATGGCACGTAAATAATGAAGGCAACTGCGGCGTTGAACAGCTGTAAGACAACTGAACGCCAATCCATAGTGGCAACTAACGCATTCATAATCGGTGGCATTGACCAAACAATGTTGTTCGTAATTGGTGCGACCCAACCGGCAGCCAAGGCGGCGTAAGCGATTGAGACGGTCACAACGGGTGCTAAGACGAACGGGATAAAGTAGATTGGATCAAGCACGATTGGCATCCCAAACATAACTGGTTCGTTAATGTTGAAGAATCCAGGTCCAATCGCTAATTTGGCAACCGAACGTTGGTCGTCCCGTTTACTGAAGACCAAGATGGCGACTAACAGTAGTAAGGTCGAGCCGGCCCCACCAATCCAAGCATATAAGTCAAAACAGTTCCGAGTCCAAACGTATGGTAAGGCTTTGCCAGCTTGGTAAGCGTTAACATTAGCAAGCTGAGCAGTTAACCAAATCCCATCCAAGATTGGTGCTAACACGTTGGAACCGTGAATACCGAAGAACCAGAAGACTTGGACTAATAACGTCATCAATAGCACGGCGCCGTAGCCTTGACTCATGTTTAATAGTGGTTCTTGAATAATCTTGGCGATCCATTCAATGACCGTCGTGTTGAACTTACTGAAGATCCAGTTGATGATCCCAACAACGTAGAACGCAGCGGCAGCTGGAATAACCCCAGTGAAGGCGTTGGCAACAGCCGGTGGAACAGAATCTGGCATCTTGATCGTAATGTGTTTCTTCATCAATGCAATGTATACCACGCTGGCAATTGCCCCGAGAATCATCACCGTAAAGAAACCATACGAACCAAAGTAAGTGTTGAAGTTGAAGTAGCCCCAAGCGGTCACCTTTTTACCAGCAACTGCCATTCCTGAATCGGTCAAAATCTTCGTCGCGCCCTTGCTCAAAGTACTGGTCAAGGTCCCCGTGAAGTTTTGTGGCAAACTCATGATGAATGTTCCCAGCGTAACGATCCCACCGGTAACTGGTTCAACTTTGTACTGAATTGCTAATTGATACCCGAATGTAAACGAGAAAATCAACCCTAAGATGGCTAACGTCCCCGTCCAAACCATCGCGTTGATGCCGATTAACCATTGCATCGAGTTAACAAATCCCATCCAACCAAACTTAGTTGGAATATCGCGAACTAAGGCGTTCAGTACTGTGGCGATCGACCCGGCCATCATGGCTGGCATAATTGCAATAAACGCGTCACGTAATGCGACCAACCACCGTACTGCACCAATCTTCGCTGCGATCGGTACCAAGTGTTTATTAAGCCATTCGATAAATGAATTCATAATATACCCCTCGCTCCTAATGTAAGTTTTCGCTAGTTAGTGCCCAACCCACTCGTTGTGGCACCCCCGTACTAGTTCTGCAAATCAATATTTTCCGTATGGTAATAGAGTTCTAAATCTGGATAAACGAAGAACGTTCTCGAGAAGTTGAACACCGTCCCATTCGCCAAATAGTTGATTGCTTCCAAGCACAACGTCTTGTCACCATCTGGACAATCGAGCAGCGCAGCCTGTTCCGCGTTGACCCGTACTTGATGAACGTAATTTTCTGTCGTGCTCCCCGTGATGTCATACGCCTCGCGTAAAAAGGCGAAAATCGAATGTTGCACGCTATCACTGGATAAGAATGGCACGACGGCTCGTGGAAAATAAGATTCTTCCAAATCATACAAGACGTCTTTCAAATACCGCAGCCGAACGACGCGATACACTTCATCACCAACAGCAATATTCCCCTGCTGTGCCAGTTGGTCATCCGCCGTCACCTTATCAAAAGTCATCACTTTTGATACCAGTGGTCCACCATCGACCATCGCGGACTGGTCAAATCCAATCGATAAATTCAATACCTTCTTCGTATCCTGAGGTTGCTTAATAATAAAATTGCTACTTCCTTGGACCCGGCGTAATAGTCCGTGCCGAAACACGACATCGATCGCCTTGCGAATCGTATTACGGCTCGCATGATATTGCGCCATCAACACTTTCTCGGTCGGTAGCTTCGTCGGATATTCATCCGCCATTATCGATTTAATGATTGCCTGCGCAATTGCCTGATACATGACTGATCCTCCTTTCTCTAAATTAGTAGGTGCTTGTAAAACTTGTGCCCACAAATTATATTAGCACATCCTTTATGAAAACGCTTTATTTTTCATAATTTTATACCAATGAATTTATATCCCTGATAACCACCCGCGTCACTAGCCTTCAGTAGACCCTTACTGCCCAATTTGGGGCTAAAAAATTGAATTTCCCCCGTCAATTTAGTGCTGATTCAAGTGGTGGTCATTGAAATGGGTGAATCATGTTCAGGTCATCTTCTCAGTAATTAAATGCCATCAGTCATCGTCGATCCCCATTAAGGCTTTACCTGAAGGACCAGTCTCCTAATATTCAGTGGTCAATTGCACCCAGATAGGTGGTCGTTCATCTGCCATTCGAGCGGGTTCCCGACCGGAGGGGCTGGCTGACAATGCTCAAGGGCGAAGTTCTTCTTGTCCGGGTGGGGTTCCCGGGCTAGAAGAAGACTCGTATTTGAAATTGTGCAGTGGGTTTCTGCGTGAGTTCAAATCGATGTCCGCCCTGTTCCAGCGTTGTCAGCCAGCCCTGGAAGTCGGAATCGGACGATCACCGGCAGACGAACAGCACGCCTACTAGCAGTACTTAAAGCCCAAAAATTTGGCCCACGTCATTACCTGTCAAGCTACCCGGGGTTGGCGAGAATAGTTTAACAGGCAATGACGTGGGCCAAATCGCCTAGTCTAAGTGTAATTGTTGCCGATATTTGGTGAGTTCTTCGGTGTTGCCGTAAACAAAGTGTCCCGGCTTGATTTCTACAAAGCTCGGCTTGTCATGTTCATAATGATGCATCTTCGCATCGTAAACGATCAGTTGCTTTTGACGGGCCAAGATTGGATCTGGAACCGGAATCGCCGATAATAACGACTGCGTATACGGATGAATCGGATGTGCGAACAGTTCCTGCGTCGGCGCTAATTCGAGAATTCGGCCATTATGGATGACCGCAATTCGGTCTGAGACGAACCGCACGACGGAGAGATCGTGCGCAATAAAGAGATACGAGACGCCAAGCTCCCGTTGAAATTTCTTCAATAGGTTCAGGACTTGTGCCCGAATCGAGACGTCCAGCGCCGAAATCGGTTCGTCGGCCACAACTAGTTCCGGACGCATGACTAAGGCGCGCGCAATACCGACCCGTTGCCGTTGTCCGCCAGAAAATTCATGTGGATAGCGGTAGAGATGCTCTGGCAACAACCCGACTTCCGCAATGATGTGCTTAACTTTATCCAAGCGATCTTGTTCGGAGTCGTACAGATGAAAGTTATAGAGGCCTTCCGAAATAATATATTCGACGGTCGCCCGTTCATTTAACGAAGCCGATGGGTCCTGAAAAATCATTTGAATTTTCCGCGTTAAAGCGCGTTTTTCACTCGCAGGCATGGCTTGATTGATTTGCTTGCCATGAAATTTAATCGTGCCCTTAGCCGTGGGGTTGATGCCTAGAATCGCGCGACCAATCGTGGTTTTACCAGACCCCGATTCGCCCACTAGTGACAAGGTCTCACCGGGATAGATATCAAAATTCACATCTTGAACCGCCGTAAATTTACGTTTGCCGGCGCCAAATGAAATCTCAAGATCACGAACGTTCAGCAAAGCTTCCTTAGTTGTTTCCAATTGCGTCTCCCCCCGTTTCCGCATCAGTGGCTGTCTGTGACAGCTTTACTAATCGTTCATGTAAGTTTTGGATGATTTTAGGTTTCTCAACTTTGGGCGCTCGCGGATCCAATAACCATGTCTTGGCCCAGTGCGTTACCGTCACCGCAAATTCAGATGGCTCACGCTTAAAATCAATCGCCATGGCAAACGAGTTGCGGGGCGCAAAGGCATCCCCAGTAATATCGTTATACAGTGACGGCGGCGTTCCCGGAATCGAGTATAAACCGGCCTCCTGCGTTGCTAACTGTGGCAACGATGACAGTAAGCTCCAGGTGTACGGATGCCGTGGGTCGTAGAAAATCTCGTCACACGTTCCCATTTCAACGATCTGACCAGCGTACATCACCGCAATTCTGTCCGCAATCGACGCCACCACCCCCAGATCATGGGTGATAAAAATTGTCGTAAAGTGATACTCTTTTTGCAAGCTCTGAATCAATGCCAAAATTTGTGCCTGAATCGTCACATCCAAGGCCGTGGTCGGTTCATCACAAATCAAGATTTTCGGATGACAGGCCAAGGCGACCGCGATGACGATTCGTTGCCGCATCCCACCGGAATATTCAAAGGGATATTTATTATACCGATTGGCCGCATCCGGAATACCAGTACGAGTCATCAAGTCAATCGCTAATGCTTTAGCTTCCTTAGCTGATTTGCCCTGGTGCTTGACGATCACTTCCGAAATCTGTGAGCCAATCGTCTTGATCGGGTCTAGCGAGGTCATCGGGTCTTGAAAAATCGTCGTGATTTCTTTACCACGAATTCCGTCCCAGTCCTTATCCTTCTTCAAATCGCTCAAGACGACGTCCCCATACTGAATCGTTCCATCGGCAATATAGCCATTGGCTTCGAGCATCCCAGTAAAGGTCTTCGTTAATACCGACTTGCCAGAACCGGATTCCCCAACAATCGCCAGGGTCTCCTGATCTTTTAAATCTAAAGTCACATTTCGAATTGCTTTTAATTCCCGCCCGCGCACCTTGAAGTTCACAGACAGATTTTTAACAGATAGTACAACATTATTCTCCAATCGACTGTCCTCCTTACATGTGTGTCCGTGGGTCAGAGGCATCCGCCAAGTTCTGCCCGACGATATATAGCGAAACGGTAATCAGTGCTAACACGAGCACCGGTAACCAGAATAGATAGGGATAACTCGTCATATAGGGCGAATATTGTGAAATCAGCCGCCCGAGCGACGGCACATTCGAACTTAAACCGACCCCCAAGAATGACAAGAACACTTCATAAGAAATGAAGGATGGCAATAGTTGTGACAATTGCGTCACGATCACGGACGTCAGGTACGGGAGTACGTTACGAAAAATCATGCGTTTGGTTGGCGTTCCTAAGGTCTTGGAGGCGATATTATATTCTCGGTCACGGCGTAACATGACTTGGACACGAATGAAGTACGCCGTTCCCAGCCAAGTCGTCACCGTCATCGCAAAAATCAGATTCCAAAAGCCATTTCCGAACGTATATGAAAGCACAATAATAATCAATAAGGTGGGCACATTGGAAAAAACGTTGTAGATTTCAAGCATCAAACGGTCAAATCGTTTGGAATTACCCCAAAAGGCACCAACGACCACCCCAATCACGGTAGTAATCAGCGAGGCCACGACCCCGATTGAAATCGACGTCCGAGCCCCCGCCCAAATGGCATCGAACAGGGACTTCCCATCGGCGTCCGTCCCAAACCAGTACTTGGCATTCGGCCAATTGTAACGTGCGCCAAAATCATTGATGTTATTGACATCCATCATGTTATAGCCACTGAACAGGGGCTGGATGAAGGCCATTAACAAAATAACCAACATCAACACAAACATGGCGATGGTCACTTTGTTGGCGAAAAACGTCCGCGCCACCGACTTCCAGTATGAGTATTTCGGCGTATCGATTTTTTCCGCTGCCTTATCGTCCAGTGTGACCATCTTAAAATCACTATCACGAATCTGTGCATCATTTGTTGTCATTCTAATCATCTCCAGACGCTGAAAGTTTGATCCGCGGATCAACAATGGTCATCAAAATATCACCCAGTAAAATCGAGAACACGGCAATCGTCGTAAAAATAAAGACTAAGGCGATCACGATCGGGTTGTTGTGGGCCAAAATTGCATCCGGTAGCATCTTGCCCATCCCGGGCATCGCAAAAATCGTCTCGGTCATCGTAGCACCGCCAATCAAGCCAATAATTGACCCGGGCAAGCCTTGAACGATTGGAATCGACGCATTTTTGAAGATATGCTTCCGATAAATTTCCCCTTCCGTCAATCCTTTGACCTTCGCAAATTTGACATAATCTGATGACTGCTGATCAATCATGTAACGCCGGAACCAAATAATCAGCCCGGATACGGATAGCAACCCCAGAATAATCGTCGGCGAGACCCACGAGGAGAAAGCTTCCGCACCCTTAGTTGGGAAAGAATCGGGTAGTCCGAATACGGCACTGCCTAGATACCGGAATGCATAGATGAACGCCAGGCTTGGCACCGCAATCAGCGCAGTGACAATTCCTGTGCCGACTTTATCAAACCACTTGCCTTTATAACGGGCCATTAAAATTGCCATTGGAATCGAGATCAAGTAGGAGATGACTAGCGCACCTAGCCCAGCCTTAAACGACGTCCCAATCATTGACGGATCCTGATGCTGCTGCTCGGTATTCGTATAATTATCACCATAGCGTTCGCGGGTCATCGCATCCTGCTTACTGCGCTGTTGATATTGGCGGGTATAAACATTATCCGCACTATTCAACTGCTGCTTACCGTTGAAGGTGTATTGGCCCAACTTGATTTGCCCCTGACGACTCGCGATAACGTTATCCACACTGATTCCAGCGTAGGTCGGATAAGAAGTCCCCAGATCAAGATGGATGATATTCTGGTGAATATACGGAAAAGCACTGTTGAAGTAGATCTGGTAACGATATTTGGTCCCAGAACCGACCAGGGCCCACCCAACGATCTTATCCTTCTCAATCTTCAAGTATCGTGGCAAGTTGGGGTTATCCTTATCATGCACGGCCCACGGGGTATCGATTTGAATCAAACCAGCATAGAACTTCGTTAAGCGTTCTATCAGTGGCAGATTGCGCGTCGCATAATAATTTTTACTCTTGGGATAACGATGCACACTAAACCCGTGGTTATTCGCCCACTTCTTAATAAGCTTCGTATTAGCTGCCGTGTGGGCGGACGTAACCGACTTGTCCGTCTTCTCAACCTTAGCGACTAATGACTTGGTATCTAGATACTCGATGTAATTCATCTTGTCATACGCGTTGTTTTTATAATCGACTAGCTTGTCAGGCTGCGCGTTCAGCTTACTGATCATCGTGTCTGATTTGAAAATATCACGACGGGGTACCAATGAATAAATGATAATGAATGTGAGGGTCGTCACTAGAAAGATACTCACCAGTGAACGAATGACCCGAAATAACAAGTATTTCTTCATGCATAACTCCTCCCCGTGTATAGAAAAAAGGCTAGTTACGCGCTAGCCTTTCTTCTATAAACGTAAAAACTATTAGTTGGTTTCGTCAGCTTTAGCGATTTTAGCTCGCTTGGCTTCCCAAGCGGTCTTGGCTTTGTTATATTGTGCCTTCGTTACGGCCGTCTTTTGGACCTTCATGTACTTGTAGCGTGAGGAGCCCAACCCAGATTGTGCGTATGGTTTCGTGTATGGCACAACCTTCGTTACAGATGGCGAACCACCAAGTGAGTAGACTGGAATCTGAATCCCGCTATTCGTTAACCAAGCTTCGGCCTTGGCAAATGCCTTGTACCGTGCATTGGTATTCTGAGTAATTGCCTCAGCCTTATCTAGCAGTTTTTCATATTCATCCAACCCAGTTGCCTTGATGGCGGCAGTGTTGGAAGCACTCTTACTGGTACTTGGATCAAGTCCCAACGTATGCAGGCTAGAACCAGAAGCCGGGTTATAAATTTCCAAGTAGGTCGATGGATCATCATAATCTGGTGACCAACCGGACGCATTACTGATATCGAAATCACTCGCCTTACCAGTCGTTGCATAGTAGGTAATGGCATTGAACTTATCTTCGCTCAACAATTGAAGGTCAATCGTGACGTTCTTCTTGCCTAACGTTGCTTCAACTGATTTCTTAAACGACTTAGCTTCATTCAAATTGATGGTATCTTTCTCACTAACTGGTAAATCAAGGTGAATCGTCCCAGTGACGCCTTCAGACTTCAACGTCTTGAGCGCTTTAGCAAGGTATTCCTTCGCTTTGGCTGGTTTGTAAGTCCCATCCTGTGCATCTGCTAAGTTCACATTGCTAAAGACCGTCGAAGCGAGATTTTTCTTGACCTGGGTCCCGTAATTCTTACCATTGATCGTGACAAACGACGGTGGCGTCAATTCATTACGGAGTGCCTTAGTTGCGCCTGACTTACCATTAAGTTGCGCAGTGTAGTCGGTCTTATTAAAGGCAAATTGAACGGCCAATCGGAAATCACGATTTAAAATTGCTTTACGCGTATTGGACTTCTGCTTTGAAGTCGTCTTCGACGTTTGCGTATATGATTGCCGGTTCAAATTAAAGGTAAAGTTAAAAGTCGAAGCATCTTGATTTGACCAAACGATATTGTTTTTGCTTTCTTTGACAACATCCTTGTAACCAGCCGAACTTGGGTAGACCCGTGCGGCACTATAGTCGCCATTCTTAAATGACTTGTAGAGGCCATCAGGATTACTCCCGTCGTTATAAGTCAATTTAACCGTCTTCAAGTAGACATGCTTCTTGTCCCAATAACTCGCATTCTTAGTGAATTCGATCACTGACTTAGACGTAAAGTTCGACAAGACATACGGCCCGTTGTAGAGAATTCCGTCCGCAGACGCCTTCCCAAAGTTCTTACCCTTTTGTGCCAAGAACTTCGCGTTGACTGGGAACATGACCCCGTATGTTAATTTCGAGTTCCAATAACTTTCTGGTTTGTTCAACGTGTATTGGACCGTATAATCGTTGACTGCTTTAACCCCAACAGTCGAAAAGTCCTTGGTCTTACCATTGACATAAGCATCCAAACCTTTGATACTGTCTTGAACAACATATAGCGTCTCAGACTTAGCTGCCACCGCGTGCTTTAACCCGGTCACAAAGTCCTGCGCCTTAACTGTTGCATAGGGATTTCCTTCACTATCAACCCACTTGACACCTTTACGGAGGTGATATGTATACGTCTTACCATCTTTACTTACTGACCATGACTTTGCCAGCGCACCTTTTAATTGGCCGTAAGAATTACGTTCCAACAACCCGTCCTCAAAGTTTGAATAGATATCGCTATTCGTCGATCGTGACGAAACGGTATAATCAAAATTATCTGGATCAGCCGTATAAACATAACTATAGCTCGATGCTAAGTTACTGCTACTACTTGAACTAGATTTCTGAGAACCACAACCCGCTAAAAGTAATACCCCTGCCAAAAAAGTCACAGCAAGCCAACTCTTTTTTCCTTTCATAGATCCATCTCCTTAACTGCTAATCAGCTGTGTTTTAATAATAATATAATATATGCTATATTTCAACATCTAATTTTAATCTTAATTTAATTATTTTTATAGGGCAGCAAACACTGTTTTGACGTTAATTGTCGATGCGCAGGGCCATTTTTATGATAATTATATTGATAAATTGATGAGTTACTCTCGCCATATAATGAGAGTTTCTCACATAAACTAGATATAGCATATGGGATATACTGTGCAAGTTATTGTTTAGCGTGAGAAATGATTAACACATACCAATTTTCAAGTTCAAGAACAGCCAGCTTAGAACCGCTGGAAAATAGGGCGAGTTGGCGTAAATTTGCTGTTGCGGAGACGTCCTACGCCGGCTTCCAGGCATTCTGGGCAATGGCCGGAACGTGGTGGACACAGATTTAAGCCGACAACCCACGCCTTAAATACTGGTCTTTCACTAACCAAGCACAAAACGCTTGCTAAGTGAAATTTCACCACTGGGCCTTGCCCAGAATACCTTCCAGCCGGGATGGTATTCGAAAGGCAGATATGTGTGGGCCCAATTTTTAATGTACTGATTGCTGATTCTTAGTAACCAGTCAGAATAATTTTTAATGGTAAGGGTGACTTCTGATGATTTATGGCTCGTCACTCGTGCTTTTAGATCGTCGAATCCTCGGTCTTACTTTACGTTATCAAGATTTTCTCTAGACGTTAAATTGGTCGAATCTTAAATACAAACTCAAAGGTAATTCTACATTTCAATTCAATCGTCTATCTTAAAATGAATTGTCAATGAATAGATAATCTTCAAATCATCTCATTAATATTTAGATGCTATAAATCATCATGAATGCGAACTCAACGTTTGAATGAATGACCAGTCTCCTAATATTCAGTGGTCAATTGCACCCAGATAGGTGGTCGTTCATCTGCCATTCGAGCGGGTTCCCGACTGGAGGGGCTGGCTGACAATGCTCAAGGGCGAAGTTCTTCTTGTCCGGGTGGGGTTCCCGGGCTAGAAGAAGACTCGTATTTGAAATTGCGCAG
>NZ_JAGYGS010000048.1:0-23500 GCF_018991185.1 Lactiplantibacillus sp. 7.2.4 | reverse complement strand
TGGGGGCATGCACTTGTAATCTAAATGTAAAATCAAAAGTGCACCAACGTGCTCATTTAATGGTACAATGAACCCATAATATAGGGAAAGGAGTATTCACATGTGACAAAGAAACAGGAATGGTTTAGCTTAGCTCAAGCTAGTCTCAAGCTTGAACGAGGTAGTACGTACGTGAGTGTTTGGTTAAGACGGCACCCTAACGAGTTGCCAAGTGAAATGCTCATGGAAACGGGCAAAGTTAAATTAATATCTGAAGATGGCATTGAATGGATTAAAAACCACATAAAAAAAGAGGGCGTCCTCGTAAGCAGTGAAGTTGCTAACGGGGATCAGCACCTGGAAGTTACGATTCTAGGTGTCACCCTCCTAACAATCCATTTTACCGGGCGGGTTAGGGGAAAGCTAGTTGTTTAGCGTCCCTAACGCGCTTTTTTGGTAACGTCTAAAGTTCCATGAAACCCAAGTTCAAAACCGGATGTTCAAGGGGGGATGACGATTAATATATGGAATCACCGTTCACGGATGAATCGAACTTAATTCAGGTGTTGCTTCTCACTGGATCTTGCCTATTTTATGTGTTCTAGGGTACACAAATTAAGCCTTAGTTAGTCTGATTTTTCAGAATATCTAGGCTGCTGTTGGTAATTGAGACTGCGCTAGTTCAATTAGCGCCAGCCATTTGTCCGGCATTCGTTCAAACGGTTTGAGTTGTGGTAACTCAACAGGAATGCGGTAATGCAGTGCTTCATGAGGCCGCAAGAAGTTATAGGCCGCTGAATAAAGTGCCGTGTAACTCGCTGAACCTGTGGCAGAGCCAAAGCCGGTACTGGAACGATAATTTTCTTTGTAGGAACGATTCAAGCGCTCAATGGTTTGCTTTAAGAAGCGGTACTCACGACTGATCTCATCTTTGTTTTCAAGACCAACAACCTGGTGAATGCCAAACTTGATGCCCTGTTGTGCAAAATAGATCTGGGCAACTTGGTAGATCGGATTCGCGTCAACGACGAAGTTAAGCTTCTCAGGAATCTGAGGCATCTTTTGGAGGACTTGGTTGATCGCAATGACTGCTGATTCGGTTGTGCGATTAGGGGTCACGTAGTCGGCGAGAATGAGCTTACACTTGGCGTCGTAGAAGTAGAAGATATAGTGCCACTTGCCTTTCACGCGCACGTAAGTCTCGTCACCAACAATCTGATCGGACAGTGCGTAAGGATAATTCGCCCAGAAAGGTCGGACAACAGCGGCTACCGCCATTTCGTAGTTATGGATGGTCTGGTGTGAGATTTTAACGCCATGGATATCGTACATGATTGCCGCGGTTCGCCGCGCTGACAGACCATAGTTGATGTGATAGGTCAGCACCAAGCCCAGCACTTCAGGGCTGGCTTGAATCCGATCGAGGTCTACCGGTGCTTGGACCGGCGATTCTGGCGCAATGCCTTTAAGTTCAAAGTTGTAGGTTCGCCAAGTGTAGCGCACCTTGTGGGCAGTTGGATGGACGTTGAAGTCAGCGACTTCAGCGGGTGACATTGCGGCGATCGCACCAAGGCGAAATGCGCACTTATCGTTGTAACAACACCAGACGTCGAACTTGGTCCGACGGTTGTGAATACTCAGGCGATTCTGGCAATAAGGACAACGTAAAGCGACCGTCTTATTCTTCTCGGCGTGACCATCTTGAAACTTGAACTGACAGACCTTGCACCGTAGCTGACCGCCAGCACCGTTATTGGCGTAAAGATAGTCCTGTGGTGCCGAGCACCGCGGACAGTCTTGCGCCGCAAAGCTGATTGGTTTACGCCGCCTGACTGGCAGTATCGGCTTACCGTTCTTTTCAAGCGACTCAGCGATCAACTGCTGGTAGTCGAGGGCTTCAGAACCGATATCAGCTTGAAGTAGTGGGACTTTCTCATCGACCTGAAATTGGTTAAAACGCTTGAATACCGGTTTATCAGCGCTTGGCAGCCGTGAATGATCAAAGATCTCAGCCAACTGAGCTAAAAGGATCAAAATAATTTGTCTTTGGAGCTTGATTATTAGAACTAAATAGGCTATTAATGGTGTATGCACTCGAATCCTTCTTTCTGGATTTTCTTGTTGTTCGCACACCAAGAATACCAGAAAAAGACGTTCGGGTGTTTTTTAATATTCGGAAATTAATAACAAAAACGAGGTACGTTTGACAGTACCCAATGAAGAAAGCCGTTCAGCTGGGGAACGGGCGCTTCTAGTCCATTTCCCGATCAACGAAAAAGATTTGCAGCTTTTGGACGACGCTTTCATGCAGATCTGCCAAAAAAAATATAAAATAGACTAATAAAAAAGAGGCTGGGACAAAAGTCATGTCCCAGCCTCTTTTTCCGAATAAACGGTGTTTCAAAAGCAGCTTCTTCGGAAATAAGCCGAAAAATCTCAAAAATATGAGAAACTATTTTCGGATTTTTCTTCTTATTTCTTGAAGCTGGACACTTTTGTCTCAACCTCTTTATTTATGATTTTGCGTCTTGCCTAACTCAAAAGCGCAACTGTCAACGGTCCGAGGATCGTCAAGAGGATATTGCCGACTGCATACCCTGGTGTATAACTGAGGGCGAACAAACTGCTGCCGGTTTCTTCATTGATCGCGTTCAAAGCAGCGGTGATCGTACCCGCCCCAGTCAAGGAGCCGATATTATCGATCGCGTTCAGCTTCAAGACATATCGACCGAACAGCAATGTGATGAAATGCGGAAGGATCGAGATGATCGCCCCGATGATCAATACTTTCCAGCCCATCTTCACTAGGGCGCTGACAAAGTCTGAGCCGGCTTGCAGCCCGACTACCGCGATGAACAAGTTCAAACCGAGACTCTTGAAGACCCAGCGGACGGGTCCGGGGATATTGCCGATGTTGGCGTGTTTTTCTTGATACCATCCGAAGAAGAGCCCCAAGAAAAGTGCGCCGCCGCCTTCACCGAGTGTGATCGGGATATTGAAAGCTTTGACCACGATCGATCCCAAGAGAACCCCGAGAACGATCCCGATAGTCAAGAAGCTGATATCGGTCGTTTGTCCTTCAGCGATCTCATAGCCGATTTCTGGCAAGATCTTTTGCAGTGCCCGCGGAGTTCCGATAATCGTCAAGCGGTCACCGCTGCGCATCGTTGTCAGATCGGTCACTTTTTTGCCGTCGCGTTCGACGGAGGTGATCATCAAGCCGCTCTTGACCATATCTTGCAAAGCACGGAAATTAAAAGCATTCGTCAACATCACATTGATCGTTTTCAGTTGGATATTACGATACTGTTTGTTTGAAACTTCGGTCGTTCCATGACTTTGTTCCAACTGTAAAAATTCCTCCATATTGCCCACGACCACGATCTCGTCGCCTGGCGAAAGGACCAAGTCGCTGGTTGCCGGGATGCTTTCTTCCTTGCGCAGCACAGCCTCAACAACAAATTCATAGTGATATTGTTTTTCGATTTGCAAGATCTTTTTGCCGACAATCGGAGAATCGTCTCCCAGCAAAAATCCTCTGACCCGCACAGAACTAGTCAATGGCGAAAAACTTCCGGAAGTGAAGTTGAGTTTTTCTGCCAATTTTTTCGTTTCTTCTTTCAAATCGACGTGCAGGATCGCTGGCGCGATATTCTTCAAGAAGACCAGCACCCCGACGGTCCCGAAAACATAGGTCAAAGCATATGCGATCGCGACTTCCGAGTTGTAGGCTGCCTTAGCAGCTGAAGAAATATCAAGACCATTGATCGACGAGTTGGCAGTCCCGATGACCGCCGACTGCGTTAAAGCGCCGGCGATGATCCCAGCCGCTTCGCCAAGGTCGACTTTGAATAGTTTAAACAAGACCATCGCGATCGCAAACGCAACTACCGCGAAGAAGACACTTTGGCCAACGAGCTTAAGTCCGGTACTCTTCAAACTGCGAATAAATGAAGGTCCGACTTCATAGCCGATCGTAAAGATAAAGAGATCGAAGAAAATGCTTTTGACAAGCGGATCGATCTTAAAAGCTCCGATTTGACCGATAATAAGCGCAATGATCAAGACCCCGACCGTCGAACCGACGGAGAAGCTTTTGATCTTGAGACGCCCCAGCAGATAGCCTAGGCTCAGACTAAGAAATACCGGAATGATCGGATTGGCAAGCAAATAATCCACAATTGCTTTCATCACTATCCACCCCTATTTTTGTGCTTCAAACGTTTTATAATATTCATCAAGCAGTTCCAGCACTTGACGGCCGATCAAGCGATAATCTTCCGTCGGCAGGTTCGCCTCAGAAACCCGCAAATCGTCAGGTGCTGCACCGAACCCGACACCATCCATCAATACAACGCCGTTCTTCTCAGCCAATTTCAGCAAGAAGTCGACTTGTTCGAAGTTGTCTGCCAAGTATTCGCGGAACGCTTTGCCGTGACGCTTTTCAGCCAATTCGTAAATATCGATGATCGAATAATATTTCGCAGAAGTTTCGCTGTTGTCTTCCGGATACGTCAAGGCTTTATGCAAGTCGTCGTAGCGTTTATCGATCAATTTGTTCGAAGCTGCGATATACGGATCGTTTTTCGTCTTCTCAACCAAATGCGTCAAGCTGAAGAGGACTTCCATGATCTGCTGCGGTGTTGACAAGCCAGAAGTATGATACAAGCCGATCGAACGGGAATCCGCTACCATCCGGTCGATGAATTTCATCTTTTCGGGTTCCAAAACAACAAGACTGTAACGTTTTTCGAGTGCTTGTTTATCTGCTTGCGGAAGTGCCGCGATCAATTTATCAAAGACATTGTCCTTGCTGACACCGATCACCCCTAAGCGCCAGCCGGTCGCTCCAAAGAGTTTCGAGTAAGAATAAACAAGCAAAGTATTTTTCGGTGCGACACTGTAAACTGTTTGGAAATCGTCAACGAACGTTCCGTAAACATCATCAGTAATGATCATCAAGTTCGGATTCTTCGCAACGGCTTTTTTGATTTCATTCAGTGCTTTTTGGTCAAATGCTTTGGAGCCTGGGTTGCTTGGATTGACAATGAAGAAAGCTTTGATATCGGGATCCTGTAATTTGTCGATCTCTTTCGGCGAAACTTCCCAATTATTTTCTTCTTTCGAGCCCAAGTCGATTTCGACCATTTCATAGTCGTTCAAGGCTGGGATTTGGATGTACGGCGTAAAGATCGGCGTGTTGAGCGCGATCTTGTCGCCCGGTTTGATCAATTTGTTTTCTTTCAGCGAATTGAAAATATAAACGATCGCTGCAGTCCCGCCTTCTGTTGGGAACAATTGCGTTTCATTTTCCAAATCTTCTCCGTGATACAAGACAGATTGCAGATAATGATTGATGATCGTTTCGGAATTTTTCAGGATGCGGCTTGGGACCGGATAATTATTGCCGATGACGCCATCCACAAATTCTTTTACGACTTCATCGCGGTCCAAATGCAGTTCGTCTTTGATATAACTCAAGACGTTCATCAAAAATTGATCGGTTTCGTTTTTATCTGGATCGAGGAATGTTTCAAAACGTTCGCGGATCCCGTCTTTTTCGGTATATCCGGCTAAATCGCCGTCTTTCATTGTGCGTTCTGATTCAAGGACCCCAAATTCAACGATGCGAGTGAAAGCCAAACGGGCTTTTTTATTGATCCAGTTCGGGTTTCCGCGGCCAGCATTCAAAAAGATATTATTTTTTTCGTTTTTTTGTGCCAATGACAGCATTTTATTGCTGATTTCAAAGGCACCTAAATGTTCCAGCTGCTTTTCATCATTCTTGTTGATCTTGTCCATTTTCTTCTTCCTCCTCGTTTTCTTTATAAATTCCTTAAGTTATCTACCAACCCATCGTAAAGCGGATGGACTTATTGTGCAAATAATAACTCTTTTGCATAAAAAAACCGACCCGCAAAAGCGGTCTTACAAGAAAATGATGTCGAAGCCGAGGAAAAAGGTGCAGATAGTCCATTAGACACCTTATTTCTTGATCTAACCATGACTGATCCAGCGAGACGCGCTTATGAGTTAGGTTTCAAAAAGGCCAAAGGGGAAATGAAAGCCAGTATTATTGAAAGCCTGTTGGCGACCATTTCTAAGTTCGTCGACAAAGAAGTGGCCGATTTTACCAGCTTTTCAGATTTTGATTTAAAAGAGATTGGCAACGCCAAAGTTGTGCTGTACGTGATTATCCCCGTCATGGATAACACTTATGAAAGCTTCATCAATCTGTTTTTCTCACAATTATTTGATGAATTATACAAATTAGCGGCTGATAATCACGCTAAATTGCCCCACCAAGTCGACTTTATCCTTGATGAATTTGTCAACTTAGGAAAATTCCCAAAATATGAAGAATTTTTAGCTACCTGTCGGGGGTACGGTATTGGCGTGACTACCATTTGTCAGACCTTAACCCAGCTCCAAGCTTTGTATGGCAAGGATAAAGCCGAAAGTATCTTAGGTAATCATGCCGTTAAAATTTGCTTGAATGCCGCTAATGATGTGACTGCGAAATACTTTAGTGATTTGTTAGGTAAATCGACCGTAAAAGTGGAAACCGGTAGTGAAAGTACCAGTCATAGCAAGGAAGAAAGCCACAGCAAGAGCGATAGTTATAGCTATACGAGCCGTTCACTCATGACACCCGATGAAATTATGCGTATGCCCGAAGATCAGAGCTTATTAATCTTTAGCAATGCGCGACCAGTCAAAGCTACAAAAGCGTTCCAATTTAAACTATTTCCAGGGGCTGATCATTTGGTTAACTTGTCACAGAATGAGTATCAAGGCCAACCAGAAGCCAGCCAGGAAACCAACTTTCATCAAAGAGTAGCGAAATGGAAAGCAAAATTAAAGGAGACTGCTCAAAAAAAAGCCGCAAACAAGATGTCTCAAACAGAGGAGGAACAACAACAGAACAGCCTAGACAGCGACTTAGAGAGAGTTTCAAATAAAGATAGTCAAACAGAGGAGCCAGACGACGACAACTTACTTGGATAATGGAGGACATATTAATGAAAAAATATCGGAAATATATAATCGCTGTGATGACAGTGTTGCTGATTGCTGTCGGTCTAACCGCCTGCGGAAAGTCTACAGCACAAGATTTGCAAAGTAACAAATGGTATCTCAACCAAAAAGGTCAAAGCTACAAAACCCAATTCAATAAAAAAACAATGATTATTGAAAGCCCTTTGATGAATGTAAATGCCACTTATTCAGTCAGCAATACTTCCGGTAAAGAATATTTAAAAGTAAATACTGATGATGAGAAAAATCAAAAGTTTGAATTAACTCAAATTAGCGATGGTTATAAGGCTAAAGCAATTAATAAGTCTGCTAAAGCAGATAACGGATTAGGGAGTTTTGAATTGCAAAAAAGGAAGTGATAGAGATGTTTGTTTTAGGTGACATTTCAGGATTGGTTCAGGGAGCGATTGCTAAATTTTTTGAATGGGCATTATCTGGTTTGCTGGACGGTTTATTCAACATCTGCAAGGCCATTATTGACCAAGCCAATCAAAGTTTGCCAATTGTTAAAACGTGGTATGCCATCTTCCTGTCCTTTGCGACATCGTTAGTCGTCGTGGTTGTCCTTGGGCGTATTGTGATGACAATTCTAAAAGAGGCAGATGAAAGTACCGATGTGACTTGGGCTAATATCATCATGGATGGGATTAAATCAGCGGCCGTGATTCCGGTTTTCGTGTTTTTACAGGGATTTATTCAAGGTTCAATTACCTTACCCCTGCTAAAGTATATGTTTAGCTCTGATCAGAAATTCACTGCTAAATCAATTACCGGCATGAATAAAGTTCCTGGGCTAAAAGATGTTGGCATTTCGCTACCCTTACAGATTTTGTTTCTGCTAATCTTCACTGTCGTAACCGTCGTGTTCTTTATCAAGATGTGTGTGTTTGTGGCTGATATGGCTTGGTATAACCTGACAATTCCTTTAGCTGCAATGAGCATGGCGACTGAAAGTTTTGATTACAGTGGCACGTGGTGGAAGAAGTACATTTATTACAATGCTTCCATTATTAGCCAGGTACTTTGTATGTCACTATCGGTATGGTGTTTCACTAATATGGCTAAATACGGGTTTATTGCTTTTATTGCTTCAATCGGATTCGGTTTTCTGGTGGTCAAAACACCTGACGCCGTTAAAGACTTTTGGGCTTCAACCGGTGTGACTAAAAGTACTGGTATGGGTGCCATGAGAATGTTTCAAAATTATTTCCGTAACCACTAGGAGGAAAAATAGTTATGAAGAAAATCGCACACTGGTTATTGGAAAAAGCCAAAAAAGATATGCGAACCGATCCTTTTACAACCCCTTCACGGCGGACTAAGCTGTCTTACTATTTTGATAACTTAGTTAGCATGGTCTTCTATATAATGGGAATTTACCTCATGTTAATGGATTTATACCAAGAGCTTTTCACGGCGAACCATACCGATTTTTTAGGAACTGCGCTAATGGCCTTAGTTTTACTGCTGGGTGGCTTATTATTCCGTTGGTCAGCCTATGCAGATCTCAAAGCCATCAACCGGTATCAACATTATTTGAAGCAACAATCGATAGAGCAACAACAAGAATTGCGCCGTGAAACTTGGTTGAAAGCGGCTGAACAAGGTAAAACAGAATTAGATCAAAAACTTAATCACAAGGAGTGAACGAACATGACCACTGTTATCTTAGCTGAAAAACCTAGTCAAGCCCGTTCATACGTTCAAGCCTTTAAAAAGAGCACAAAAAAACAGGGTTACTATACGGTTAGCGACCCTGTTTTGCCCGAAAATACGCTTGTCACGTATGGTCTCGGACATTTAGTTGAACTAGCCACACCGGATAAATATGATCAGAAATATCAGCAATGGGCCCTATCTAATTTACCGATTTTCCCCGATAAATACAAGTTTGTGGTGTCAGCTAGTAAAAAAGATCAATTCAAGGTCGTCAAAGACCTGTTAACGAAGGCCGATACCATTATTGTTGCTACCGATAGTGGTCGGGAAGGCTCCAATATCGCATGGTCAATCATGAACCAAGCCCAGATTGACGTTAAAAAGAAGACCATTAAGCGGCTATGGTTGAATAGTTTGGAAAAAGACGCCATTATAACCGGCTTTAAAAATCTTGGTGATTGGCATAAAGATTATTTAGCTTACAAGGAAGCCCAAACTCGTCAAATTAGTGACTGGTTAATTGGCATGAATGGCAGTCCTTTATATACTTTATTATTGAGACAAAATGGGGTACGTGGGGTGTACTCAATTGGTCGCGTGCAGACGCCAACTTTGTATATGGTCTATCAAAGAGATCAACTCATCAAAAACTTTAAGCCCGAACCCTATTTTGAACTGAATGCGGAAATTTTAGCTAATCAGCAAAAATTCGAGGCAAAATTAGACCCTTATCAGCGGTTTAAAGACGAATCAGGGCTAATGACATTCATGCAGGCTGAACACGTTCAGAAAGGCTTGCAGGACGGTTTAATCAAGGACGTCCAACAGCAAGGCAAGAAACGTGCTAGTCCCCAACTATTCTCGCTATCTAGTCTCCAAAGTGCCATGAATAAACGTTATCACGCCAGCGCCAGCCAAACCTTAGCGGCTATTCAAAGCTTATACGAAGACAAACTACTCAGTTATCCCCGCACCGATTGTGCTTATATCACTGATGAAGAATTTGAGTATTTAGTGGCTAATCTGACGAAGTATCTGGGGTTAGTCTCTAAGCAAGTTGCTTTAACCAATACCACCCCAAATAAACGTTACGTCAATGGGAAAAAGGTTGAAGAACATTACGCCATTATCATGACTAAAGTTGTGCCGACGAAAGAGAAATTAGCCAGCTTGCCCAAAATCCAGCAACAAGTCTATGATTTGGTGTTACGAACCACGTTAGCAATGTTTGCTGATCCGTACGAATACGAGGAAACCACCATTATTACCCAAGTTGGCGACGCTAATTTTAAAGCAACGGGTAAGGTACCAACTAAGCCAGGTTGGCAGGCTTTATTTGATGAAAACAAAGCCGACCAGCAAGCCGCCGCAACCTTACCGCTGGTTCACCAAGGTGATCAAGTCCAAGCCAACCTGCAAACACCGCAAAAAGAAACGACACCACCGGTACCCTTTACCGAAGGGACCTTAATTACGGCGATGAAGACGGCCGGTAAAACGCTTGATGATGAAGAAGCCCAGGCAATTCTCAAAGATGTGCAAGGCATTGGGACCAGTGCGACCCGGGCGAATGTGCTCGAAGTGTTGAAGAAACGCGGCTATTTAGTGACTGAAAAGAATAAGTTGCACGTCAGTGAAGCCGGAATTACTTTATGTAAAGCGGTTGAACTCGAACCATTGCTGACGAGTCCGGAAATGACAGCTAAATGGGAAAAAGCGTTACAACAAATCAGTACCGAAGAACGCACCCCCGCTAACTTTTTAAGTCAAATTAGGAAGTTTGTAACTAAATTAGTTGCTGATGTACCGACACAATTAGCAGGAAATGCAGCGATCAAACAACAAATTGACCACCAGCAGCAGGCACGAAAGACTGCCGAAGTATTCTTAGAAACCCCGCAAGCTACCGTGTTAAATAAACAGAAGTTTTACATTGTAAAGCCCAAGCAAGGGGAAGACTTTACCTTACCTAAGAAATGGAGCAGTAAGACCCTTGGTAAGACCGCGATTAAAGCGTTGGTCACCAAAGGAGAAACCAGCAAGTTAAAGGGGTTTAAAAGCAAAAAAGGAAAGTCGTTTGACGCTAAGTTAAAGCTTGACGGCCATAAATTAAGTTTTGACTTTGATTAGACCTTACCTACCGCCTTCCACGACGTTCCAGTTGGTGAACCCGTTATTTAGGTTCACTTTTACAAAACCAAAAGTAAACTTGAACAACGAGTGAGATTAGCAAAGCAAAGGAGATTATAAAATGAACAATGAATTAGCAGTCACTGGTAGCGAATTACCCGTTTTGCAGACTAAAGGAACCTACAAGTATTTAAAAGAAATCACTGGTAATGGTGCTTATTATCAAGTCGCCTGGCAAAAATTAGCCGACGGCTACGTCGCTCTTTATGGCACAGCCCCGATTCAAATAAGATCGGTACCAACCCTGAACGATATTTTTGAAGATGAGGAGGGGTAGACAATGCCAAGTAAAGCCGACGTTAAAGCCTGGAAGGCGCAATTAGTTGCCCAAGCCGAACAGCAAATTCTAAAATTAACCGATAGTGATCAATTTAAACAGTATCTTAATACCTTGGCTAAATTCCACCAGTACAGTGCTAGAAACATTGACTTAATCTATGCTCAAAATCCGCAAGCGACCCAAGTCGCAGGCTTTAAACAGTGGCAGACTGATTTTAACCGCACCGTTAATAAGGGTGCTAAGGCCATTCGAATTGCGGCCCCGACTATTAAGAAATTAACCCCCACTGATCAAAAGCGACTTGATACAACCGACGAACGCGCCATTGTCGGTTATCGTTATCTGCCCATCTTCGACGTAGCACAAACTAGCGGTGACCCAGTCCTAAGTGCTAAAGATTTTGTCAAAGAAAACTTGGCCGATCATTAGAATGTGACAAGTTTGTATAACGCGTTCAAGGATTATCTAAACCAGCAAACCAATTTGCAAGTCAGTGAAGTGCCCTTAGCAATGTTAAATGGGGCTAAGGGGTATTTTCAACCCAGCACTAATGAAATTGTTATTGGTGGCGATGAACCAGATAATGCTTTAAAACTAAAGACGTTATATCACGAATATGCGCATAGCCAGCTACACGGGTTAAAAGCAGCCTTTAAAGATCGGCCACGAGCCTATCAGGAAACCCAAGCCGAAGCAGTTGCGTATGTTGCCATGCAAAATATTGGTGTTGATACCAGTAACTACTCCCTCGGTTATGTGGCTACCTGGGCTAAAGATAAAACTGTAATCCATAGTGCTTTAAGTGAGATCCAGCAAGTGAGCAACAAAGTGATTGAGCTTAGCGATGGCTTAACCAAACAATTAGGCTTACAGGAAGCGCAAAAAGATCCTGAACATGACCTCAAAAAGCGATCAGCCCAGGAACTTAACAAATCGTATCAAGGCTTGCAACAACAAATTAAGCAAGCGACTGTTCCTCAACAAAAATCAGAACTGAAAAACGAGTTAAATGATGTTCACCAAGAAATAAGTAATCGAACTCAAAAACAGTTGCAAGATTTTGTGAGTCAGAATCCAGAAATTAGACAAGCAGAACGGAATACAGGCGAAACACTAAAAAGATAGGAGATATCTCACGATGAAAATTGTTCTTTTAGATGGTTATGAGCTAAATAAAGATTTAAATTGGCACTTATTGCAAGACTTAGGCGAATGTACTTTTTATGACCGTACACCAGTTAATGATCAGAATGAAATTATAAAACGAATTAGTGACGCTGAAATTGTTATCACGCATAAAACTCCGCTAGATGACGACGTGATTAGTAAAGTTCCGAAGCTAAATTATATTGGAATTATGGGAACCGGTTACGATGTCGTTGATATTAAAAGTGCTCATAAAAATAAAGTCGTAGTAACTAATATTCCCACATATGCTAGTGATGCAGTAGCACAATTTACTTTCTCGTTACTATTAGAGGCAACAAGTCAGGTTGGCTTGCATAATCGGCTGGTTCATGAAAATAAATGGTCACAGGTACCTGATTTTACTTTTTGGGACAAACCGCTATTAGAATTAAAAGACAAAACTTTGGGGCTAATCGGTTACGGTCATATTGCGCAAAAAGTTGCTAAAATAGGGCACGCCTTTTCTATGAAAGTTATTTTTTATAATCATCGTCCTAAAAAAATTGCTGATACTTGGGCTCAACAAGTATCTCTTGATGAGCTTTTAAAGAAATCAGATGTTATTAGTTTGCACGTAATTCAAACGCCGGAGACAATGCATTTAATTAATAATGACACGATTGCAAAAATGAAAAACGGTGTTATTTTGCTAAACACAGCGCGAGGCAAACTGGTTAATGAGGACGATATTAAGACAGCCTTGAATGAAGATAAGGTTTACGCATACGCTACTGACGTTGTTCAAAAAGAACCAATTGATAGTGACAGTCCCCTGCTAAAAGCAAAAAATTGCTATATTACGCCACATATTGCTTGGGCACCGTACGAAACAAGAGAACGGTTATTGAATATAACCATTGCTAATGTAGGGGCGTATCTATCAGGCAATCCTCAAAATGTTATCAATTAAAGCAAGCTCGATATAGTGTACCAAGAAATAAGCAGTTGAGCTAAAAAATAGTTGCAAAATTTTGTGAGACAAAATCCAAAGATCACACACCCAAGACAAGATGAACAACAGCAAATAAAGCGCTAACAAAAGACGGAGAGCTAATCTTTATAGCTCCTCCGTCTTTTTGTATGCCACATTGCGAATTTCTTGTAGTGGGATAAAGCGATTAGAATCGATCACAATATCATTAGCATTGTAGCCATGAATCAAAGTCGTTATATCCGGCAAATGGTGGTTATTTTGATCAACGGTTTTTAGCTGAATCGTTACCAGTTGTTGACTTTGATACGCGTCGGCCAACACTTGTGTCAGTTCTGATAAGGATTGCTGCGGTCGTGGGACATAGACTGCATTCAACTGCTGGTTTTGTTGATTTAGCGCGGCGGTATGATCGGACAAATAGAACCCCTGCCATTTCATCATGCCTCGGTCGTGATAATCATGTTCAAAGAAGTGCTTAACCGTATCTAAGTCAAAGTCTTGGTTATTCAAGGGGCACCCGCTTTCGTTGAATTAACTTTTGACTTTTAGGCCAGCGTTCACCAGTAAAGCCAACAAATTCGATCGTTAATTTAATCTTTTGTCGCAAAGCTTTTAGTAGCGTCTCCAAATCAGCTAAATCATAGTGTGCTAATTTATGTAAAGGAACGGATTGCAAGCGCTCGTTAGCCCGTTGACTGTTAAAAAATATATTGTAGGTCTGATCGTAAGGATCGTTAGCGATCATCAACCAGTAACGGGTGCGCGACTGGCGCTTAAACAGCAAGGTTAAGCGTCCCATAATAATTTCTACATCGTTATTCATAGCTATTGCCCCCATTATGACCACCGACGAGTGAAGCGCGTTCAATAGCTGTACCGCCCCTTAACAAGCTGGTGGCATAAACTAACTTCGTGAAGCCAAAGCGGCGATGAATTTCATCAATCACTTGGTTTAACCGACTAGCCTTAATCTGGGTAGTTGCCGGCTCAAATAAGCTAAGCTGTTGGCCGGTGTTGGCACTTAATTTGCTACTATAAACCCCAATATTTCGGACAGCTTGACCGTCCCAGTTTTTGCGGAACAACCATAATAGTTGTCGCGTTAAAACTTGGTTATCATTGGTTGGCTCAATTTTTAAAGCCTGATGAAAGCCACCGCGGCCATCGGCTGCGGCCGCAGCGTAAGAAAAACCAATGCTTAGCGACAGACACCCCGCCATTTTATGGTGATGTCGTAGCCGAGCAGCCACTTGTTCACCAATTTCTTTAATGACCGTTTCAATTTCTGCTTGGTTAAGATAGTCCCGTGGCAACACTTGTGAATTACCTAGACTTGCTGATTTGACTTTAGCGGGTTCCGTAATCTGTGCTCGATCAATTCCCCAAGCCGTGGCAAACAATTGGGTGCCAATAATCCCCATTGCTTGTTTCAACAAATAAGGATTGGCATGGGCTAACTCGTACATGTTGTGAATAGCTAGGCGGTTTAGCCGTTTAGCTGTTCGTTCACCGATCCCCCAGACAGCAGTTAAGTCATTGATCGTCCAGATTTTTTGAGGGACAGTCTCATAATGAATTTCACCAATAAAGTCAGCGGTATGCTTAGCATACACATCAAGGGCAAGCTTAGCTTGGGTCGGATTATCACCAATGCCAACGGTGGTGTATAAGCCTAATTTTTGCCGCACCGTAGTTTGAATCAACCTTGCTACTTGCCGGGGCGAATCACCAAAGAGCCGCCATGAATGGGTCATATCCAAAATACTTTCGTCAATTGAATACGGCCAAACTTCTTTTTCAGTCGTAAACTGGTGAAAGATTTGGTTAATTTGCAAGTTACGTTCGATATAGAGATTCATGCGTGGTGGGACAACCCACAGACGCGGATCATTAGGTAAATCACGTTTACGTGAGACATTAGCTTTGATATGAAATAATTGCTTGGCTTCAGGTGAAGTAGCCAAAATTAGGCCACCATTAGTGTTTTTAGCCTCACTAAGGACAACTAATGGGACTTTTAAGGGATTGAGCCCCCGGGCAACGGCTTCGCAACTGGCATAGAAGCTTTTGTTGTCGATTAGAAAGAATACGCCATGCGGTTCATTATCAAAAAACATTTAGATCACTTCCGTTAGCTTTTACCTGTATTTTAGCACATAAAACAAACATGCGTTCCCTTAAACTGCGAGAAAGCTGATTAAAAATATTCGAAAGTCAGTCATAGTCATGCTATAATATGGTTAAGAAAAAGGAAGCCCCGCTGATAACAGGACTTCCCATGTAGAGCCGTTTAAGACGGTGACAAATTTATACAGTTTAAATAACCGCTAGCTTGCCAGAGCTAAGGCGGTTATTTTTTTTGCTGACTTTTAATCAGCTCAACAATTAATGCGATCAAGGCTACGATAAAGGTACCGAAAGCCAGCATTAATTGTAAAGCGTCCGCAACGGACACTTAGGCTACTCCTTTCGTTAGGATTTATGGGCTTTAAGGGTTTAACACCATAAGCACCACCTCCGATTGGAAATAGCCACCGCCTTAACTTCTCTACTTGATCTATTATACAGGCAGACTAGCTCTTTAACCAAATATAAAATTAAAGCAAGCACCTACGAAAAAAAGTGCCTGCTTTTATTGGGTCTCTGTCAACCGGTGTTGATGAAGTTATATTTAGAATCCAATTCATTTACGAATTGGGTTCTTTTTTTCGATTTTGATTTTGAATTCAATTTGAATTCGATAAATAAAGTTTTGCCAGTTCTTGTAACCATATGCGGTTCTTTTGATTTGCTTGATTTTACGGTTCACACCTTCTACGGGACCATTTGATAATCGGCCGGTAGTCATATTTTTGATGAGTTGCCGGTTCTTGATAAAGCTTTTAATATTGGTCATTAGCTGAGGACTGACATTTTCGACATTACCTAGTGCTGCTTCGAAGGATCGATAATCACGCTTTTGAAATGACTTAACTAAGGCATGTGCGGCTTGGTAGGTTTGTCGAAACTGTTGGTCTAGATTTAAACCGGCTACGACTAATTGCTCTTGTGTCATGCGATCTTTAAGATGCGCAAACCATTGGGGCTTCCGCTTTTCGAGGCTGTCATAATCTTTTAAATATAACCGCCAATAATATTTAAGCAATCGATATTCACGACTCTTAGGGTTAAAGCGTTTCATGAGTTGAACCCGCGTTTGATTCAAGGATCGTAAGGCCATTTGGACAAGATGGAAGTTATCCGCGACCAGTTTGGCGTGTGGAAAGAGTGTTCGAATAGCGGGTTGATATTGAGAATTAAAGTCCATCACAACTCGAGTCACGCGGTCACGCTGACGTTTAGAATAATGATTGAGAAAGAAGTCCTTAATATCGGCATTCTTACGTCCTGGTAAAATTGTAATGATGTCGTGGGTTTGGGCATCCACCGCAATAAAACTCATTTGTTTACCAGTTGAACGAAACTCGTCGATACAAAGCATCGTTGGTAGTCCGTTAAAAGCTGGTTGGGTACCTTGTCCGAGTAACTTTATTCGGCGAATAATCGTATTGGTTGAGACATTGTATTGAGCCGCAATACTCACCATCGTACGGTCCTCAGTTAATGATAGATCAATGGCATGAAGACTGTTTTCAGATATTTGATGATGTTTTTTAACCAGCTTAGTCGTTGTTAAACTACTTTTACCACAATTTTTACAGATAAATCGCTGCTTCTTTAAGTTAAGGATGGTGACCCGTTCGCTGATTCTAGGAATTCTGATATGAACGGTCTTAAAGCCATTCTTAACCATGGAACGTTTGCCACAACGTGCGCAAACAGTAACCGGATACGTTAGCTTCGCAAACACTTGTAAGCTTCCGTTAGTAGCTTCTTGAACAACTAAATCAGTAATATTGGGGTCTTTAATTTGGAGCAGTACTTTAGTAGAATGGTCTTGGGACATATCATACACTCGCTTTCAATTGGTTTTGGTCGACTTAATTGTAGCACAGGACGATATGTCCTTTTGTTGTACATAAAAATAGTGTTGATGGATTTTATCTATCAACACTAAATATCATAGATCCCTTTTATTAATTATCGAAAAATTCCCATCTATATTTATAAAAGATTATCGTACCAATTGAAATATTGATTAACTGATCTTCAATTACCCGATTATTTAATTTCTAAGATGCCTAATATAGATAATTTGGCTAATTATCCATGTAATTTTTGTTGCAATTTATCACCAATGCCATCTACCTTCTTAGCAGTCAAGACGGTGCCACCGATGAGAACACCACCTACAATGAGCGTAGAAGCGATCATAAACTTAAATACACTTTTCAAGACGTCCATAGAATCCCCCTTACTTTTTACTGGTTCGACCAACAACTAATGAAACAATCAGAACTAAAATAATTGCACCAATGATCGATGGTATCAGTGCCATGCCAGCTAATGAAGGCCCCCAAGTGCCAAGAAGCCCTTGACCAATCCATGCACACGCTAAAACTTGCCCGCAAATCACTGCCTGGGAAGACGATTGCCACGGTCACCGGCATCTCAACGAATTCCGTTCAACGCATCTTAGACGCCCACATTCACCCCCACGCCAGCCGGCGACTGCCAGTGAATCTCTGTTTCGACGAATTTCGCTCGACACATGGCACGATGTCCTTCATCTGTATCGATGCAGATACTCACAAAGCAGTCAAGGTTTTAGGCGATCAGCTAAACAAAACCATCAAGCAATTCTTCTTGAGTCAGTACAGTACCGCTGAACGCGCCACGGTCAAACGCGTCGTTATGGACATGAACGCTTCTTATCAGTTGTTCGTCCATGAGCTGTTCCCAAACGCCGAGATCATTATTGATCGCTTCCACATCATTCAACTGATCGGCCGGGCGATGGATCAGATCCGAGTTCAATGTTTAAAGCAACTCGACGGCCATTCGCGCGAATACAAGGTACTGAAGTCTTTATGGAAGTTGTTCCACAAGGCGCACCCAGACGCCAAGAAGAACCGCTATCTATTCGGCTTGAATGAGTACTCGACTGAACAAAACGCCATCGATATTGGGACTGGTGCGTTTCCTACCTTCAAGACGGCTTACGAAACCTACCTCTCGATCCACGAAGCCCTGATGGGACACCACTACCGTAAACTCAATCACCTGATCACCAACTATAAACCCAACGGGACAGTGCTAGATACCGCAATGACCACCTTACGCAAGAATCTTTCCGGTGTCGTCAACGCTGCCAAATCAGCTTATTCTAACGGCCCTATCGAAGGGGTCAACCGCAAGATCAAAGAACTAAAGCGTACGTGTTACGGTTTCGCCAACCAAGCCAACATGTTCAAGCGCATCTACCAGTTAACTGCCTGACCGATTAAAATCACATCAAGCATAAGTCTATTTAGTTCGGCCTTAAAT
Source organism: Lactiplantibacillus sp. 7.2.4 (assembly GCF_018991185.1). Lineage (NCBI taxonomy): Bacteria > Bacillati > Bacillota > Bacilli > Lactobacillales > Lactobacillaceae > Lactiplantibacillus > Lactiplantibacillus sp. 7.2.4. The sequence continues at coordinate 4,805 of NZ_JAGYGS010000048.1, read as the reverse complement.
ACACCCTACACTTAGCTCACGCATTCCACTGATTCTCATCAATAAAAATAACAAAAAAGGCCTCCTGATTAGGGAGACCTCCAAAGGATAATAACTATCCTTCAACACCATTTGACAAATTTCCAGATTTTCATCAGGTGGCGTCTCACTTGGAAGTTATGTCACAGCCCCGACAGGGACAACGACTACATAGCAGTTCACAAAACTCGTTCTTTTTACGTTACGCCATCTGTCATATACCGTCTTGAAATATAGTTCTCATATTATGACCACCATTGACACCGTCTTTATAAATCAGATAACGACTTTTTTGAATGACGAATTAGTAGCTCTTTACAGGATTTTGAAAGACGCACAGAACCTATGCGCGCAGGTTCATCAAACTACTCGCTAAAGTGAGCCTCCTCGGATATGACATATTGAAATTAATTTGGATTTAGACAAATTGTTTACCTGTCACTAATTATAAGTTAATTTCGACACGCTTACCTTTGATTCTCTTGTTTGCGGAACCTGCTACAATGGTACTTACCTCATAACCAATGAAAAGGCAGCCGCGGCTTGCAATAAAGAGACCCACACTCGTCAGACCTCTTGTCTAACAATTATGGATCTCTTCAACTACGGGTAGCAAGCTACCGATCAACTCAATTCTCCTGCGTCAACACCGTAGCCCAATCGCCCCACACCGTGTCTTCTGAATACCGGGCACAGGAGGCATACGCGCCTTCGATCAGCTCGCGCATCATCGCATCATCATCCCACAGCGCAACGATCGCCCGCGCAACGTAAAAGGAACTATTCTTCGTCACGACCACGCCGTTGACGCCATCTTCAACGAGCGTCGTCGGGCCGTAATCGATTTCATAGGTGATGACCGGCACGCCGAAGCTTTGCGCCTCCAAGATACTGACGTTGAACCCTTCCACCTTACTGGTGACCACCATCACAGAATTTTGCGGATAGATATCTTTCAACTCGTCTTTGAAGCCGCGAAAATGTACCCGTGACTCGAGATCGAGTGTCTTGACCAGCTTACGCAACTTGTTCTGCTCGACGTATCCGGCCATCGGCGCACCAAAAATATTCATCGTGGCATCTGGCACGATCTTTTGAATCAAGCTCAACGCCTCGATGGCATCGCCGATGCGCTTCTCCTCAGACAGGCGGGCGACCACCAGTAGCGTGTGCGGTGGCCGCGCCTCCAGCGGCACGCGTGGGCGTGTCAGCTCCTTGTGCGTCAGATAGCGTACCGGCACCGTGAACACGGGAATCTGCACCAGCTGGCGCAAATCTTGCGCTTGCTTCTCCGTGGATACGACGATGCCAGTGAAGTGCGCATCAACCGCTTTTTGCACCCAAATCGTGACTTGCTTATCATCGCCGCTCGGATTGTTCAGGTGGTGGCTGTGCATGATGAGCAACTTCTTGGCCGGCACAGTCATCTCGCTAAGGGCGACGACGGCAGTCTCGTGTCGATCGGCGAAGAAAATCGCCTCGGCATCGCGCTTGGCGAGCAGATCCAGAAAGTATCCGAAAAGCGCCTCTAGCGACTGAAACGCCTTGACCACGCCATCAAACCGCAACAACATCGCGCGGTTTCCCCACTGGCCATCAGCACCGATTCCATACTGCTCTGAATAAACCAATTGATGCACGCGATTCCAAAACAGTTGGGTCACCACCCGTCCCGATTCGTCGAGCAGCTGCGTCATCGACCAGTTGCCGCGGCTGTCGTAAAGATCGGTGCTGGTGAGCTTGCCGTTCCGATCGTAATAACTGATCGTATCGAGCGTCTTGTCGCCCGGCCGATACGTCATGATCGCCACCGTGCGCTGATTCTGCATCAAGGTTTGTTGACGCCCATCTGCGCTGGTCTGCACGGCATCGTGTGCGATCACCGGCGGAGTAGCGGGCGTATTTTTGCCCGTGAAGCCTTGGAAGAAATCGAACATGTTGAGGTAGGTCGTCTCATCGAGCGCGTACTTGTGTAACAGCGACGCGACCTCACGATCGTAGTCGCGCGTCACGAACACCGGCTGGCGCCGATAATCTTGAAAAAGGCGCACGCGCGCGATCATCATCTTCTCGATCGCAGAAATCGGAGCATAAAGCTTATGTGTTAAGAAATAGTCCATCGTTATCTTCCCATCTCAATTCGAAAAGGCGTCCCTTGCGAGACGCCTTTTCCCTAATGCTTATTAGTTACGGCGCTTACGTTTCATTGAAATTCCAAACAATGACGCTGTTGCAGTGGTCAAAAGCGCCAGACCTGCCAGTGCCGTACCGCTATTGTTTTCTTCACCAGTTTCCGGGAAGCGCTGTTCCTCAGACTTGGCAGCTATTGTGTTCGGCTTTGATTTTACAGTCGAGGCTGAGCTATCAATGGCCTTAGTGACTGCGACCGGTACAGGCCTGGTTGTAGCCGTCGACGTACTGGTTGGCGTTGCTGTCGGCGCACTTGTCGGTGCGACAGTTGGCGCTGCTGTCGGTGCGACAGTTGGTGCAGTCGTTGGCGCCGCTGTCGGTGCACTTGTTGGTGCGGTGGTTGGCGCTACCGTCGGAGCAGTCGTTGGAGCGACTGCTGTCGGTGCACTTGTTGGTGCGGTGGTTGGCGCTACCGTCGGAGCAGTCGTTGGAGCGACTGTTGGTGTAGTCGTTGGCGCCGCTGTCGGTGCACTTGTTGGTGCGGTGGTTGGCGCTACCGTCGGTGCAGCAGTTGGGGCTACTGTAGGCGCACTCGTCGGAGCAGTCGTTGGAGCGACTGTTGGTGCAGTCGTTGGAGCGACTGTTGGTGCAGTCGTTGGAGCGACTGTTGGTGTAGTCGTTGGCGCCGCTGTCGGTGCACTTGTTGGTGCGGTGGTTGGCGCTACCGTCGGAGCAGTCGTTGGCGTCGCTGTCGGTGCACTTGTTGGTGCGGTGGTTGGCGCTACCGTCGGAGCAGTCGTTGGAGCGACTGTTGGTGTAGTCGTTGGCGCCGCTGTCGGTGCACTTGTTGGTGCGGTGGTTGGCGCTACCGTCGGTGCAGCAGTTGGGGCTACTGTAGGCGCACTCGTCGGAGCAGTCGTTGGAGCGACTGTTGGTGTAGTCGTTGGCGAAGTAGCTAAATCTGGTTCGATTTCTACATCCCATGAAATTCCGCTAGCCAACTGTGTATCAATCACGATCAGATTGCCGCTCTGCGAAATACCAGGAATATGTTCATCAACCAAATGATATCCATTAGGGAGCGTATAGGTTAGCTTATATGAATCATCTGAACTTAACGACTTAACTCCAGTAAGGAATCCCGTTGATTTGTCCGTAACAGTCAAAACTCCGCTAGCACTAGGTGTTTCAATTGGTGTAGTCGTTGGCGCCGCTGTCGGTGCACTTGTTGGTGCGGTGGTTGGCGCTACCGTCGGTGCAGCAGTTGGGGCGACTGTTGGTGTAGTCGTGATTTCTGTTGTTGGAGCAGTCGTCTCTTCCGTAGGCCCATCGATCGGATCGAAATTAACATAGAACTCGGTCGACGGATTTACCTGCGTATCGATCAGGACTTGATTTCCTCGGACGCTGATCCCTGCATCTTGATCAGCAGATGGTCGATAGCCCTCAGGTACATCGATACTCAAGATGTATGACCCCGTAACCGAATCTGTCGTTCTTCCAATCAGGCGTCCGCTAGACGAATCTCGAGAATAAATCACTCCAAAAGCACCGATCGTTGTCGCACTGCTATCATCTGGAAGAACATGCACTCGATACGAGCCAGAGCCATTGACAGAAGTATCAATCACGAACTGATTACCTTTAACCGATACCCCTGCGTCTTGAGTCTCACCCGCATGATAACCACTAGGGATATCTTCAAAAAGGAGATTCCCATTTGTTACTATTGTTGAAGATCCGTATGCACTATTGCTTTGATCATCCCAGATGGCAATCCTGCCGGACGCCGCAAGAACCTGCTGAGCCGGTACCAATTGTGATGCTACCGTCGAAACCGCTGCCCCACCAAGTAGCGCAGTCGAAATCAATAACGCCTTCTTCCACTGAGCCGTTACACTTCTTTTCCCCATTATAACCACACTCCACCATGCTTATATTTTATGTTCGCCTTTATTATACCTGATAAGGAAGTGATTATCCAGATAAAACGTTATTATCAACATTAACAAAGTGGATGTAAGCTGATTTCTGAGACAACTTTTAAGAGAGCGTATAATGAATAAATCGTCTCTCAAAAGGAAGGAATTTTTACATGCCAACTCGTTACGACAAAGAATTCAAACAAAACATCATCAACCTATATAAACAAGGCGAATCAGCCGCCCAACTGGCCAGAGAATATGGCATTGGCTATTCAACCGTTCATAAGTGGATCCAGGGCCAAGCTAAAACTCAATCCGGTAAATCGCCAGACGAAATTAAAGCGATGGAAAAGCGGCTGGCTTCCCTGTCTTAGGAGAACGAAATCCTAAAAAAGCCCTGGGCTTCCTTGCGCAGAAGTAACCAATATTTTTGATTACATTCACCAAGAAAGCCATAACCACCAGGTAACTAAGATGTGCCGAATCCTCGGTGTTTCCAGAGCTCACTATTATCGTTATCGATCCTCAAAGCCTTCAAAACGCCGGGCCGAAGATGAGGACTTAAAACAACGGATTCCGCGGATCTTTGCGGAATTCAAGCAGCGATACGGCGTTATGAAGATCCACCATGAATTGAATCTGGAACTTCAACCACTGCAGCGTCGGTGCAGCCCAAGACGGATTTCCCGGCTCATGAAGGAACTGGATATCCACTCCGTTACCGTCAATAAA
>NZ_JAGYGS010000047.1:0-23612 GCF_018991185.1 Lactiplantibacillus sp. 7.2.4 | reverse complement strand
TTGCAGCTAACGTGGAAGACCAGTATTTAAGACGTGGGTTTCGGCTTAAATCTGTGTCCATCGCGTTCCAGCGTTGTCAGAAATGTCTGTAAGCCGGAATAGGACGCAGCTACAACAGAAAGTTTACGGTAACTTGCACTGTTTCCAGCGGGTCTCAGCTGGCCGCACTTGAACTTGGAAATGGCACGTTTTACCCATCCTTGATGCCGAATACTAACCAGCACAGCACATCGAAAATAAATTAGTTGATCGTAGTTCAAAGACGTGGTCGGATTCGAAGCCGTAAACGTCTTTTTTTAGTGGATTATTGAAAGTCAGAGACAGCCACAGCAGTATAGTCGTCAAACCATTTTTACGGTTTCCGAACGATTATGAGTTTTTGGGGGTTATTTGGCCGATTACTATCACATTGCCGGTGCTTCATGCTATGATTATAAGTAAAAATGAGCAAGAAAGAGGTTGGGATACTTATGGGCATGATTCGTATTAACAACTTACGGTTTCACACGTTTAATGGTGTGCTTCCTGAGGAGCGGCGCAACGGCCAACAACTAGGATTGGACATTGCCATCAAATATCCCATTGAAGCGAAGGTCCGTCACGACGATGTGCACGAGACGATCAATTATGCGGCCGTGCGGGACGTCGTTGATGATTTTGTGACGACGCACTCGTACAAGTTGATTGAATCGTTGGCCAACCATCTGTTAGAGACGCTTTTGGCTAGTTTTCCGACCGTCGATGCCATCAATATTAAGATTCGAAAGTATAGTGTACCGATGCCCGGCATTTTTGATAACGTGGAGATTGAGGTGGAGGGAACGCCACATGTCGACTAATCAAGAACGCGTCTACCTGAGCATTGGGTCTAACATTCACCCGCGCGTTCAAAATATTCGAAAGGCGCTGAGCCGTCTGCGTGCGGTGGCTGGAGTGACAGTGATTGCGGAATCCCATTGGTACGAAACTGAGCCGTGGGGGAATCGCGAACAGGCAAATTTTTACAACGTATCTGTCTCGTTAGTGACCACTTTGACGCCCGCTGAGTTGTTAGATGAATTACATACCATTGAACAGGCTGGTCATCGGCAACGGCTAGTCCATTGGGGGCCACGCACGATTGACATGGACATTATCTTTTGGGGCCAGCGTCGAATTGCGACAGCTGACTTGACGGTGCCACATGCACAAGCGGCTAACCGGAATTTTGTACTGTTACCAACGGCTGAGATTGCCGCGGATGATCCGTTGGTGGGCCCTCAAGTTGCGCGTATGATTGCGGCTAATCAGGACCAGAGTTGGATTAAAAAAGTGAGAAATGTGAGTGAGTTAGATGATTGATGAGAAGAACAAAGCTAAGATAGAACACGCGGTGCGCGAGATTTTGAGTGCTGTCGGCGAAGACCCTGACCGGCCAGGATTGGTTGAAACGCCAGCCCGGGTCGCACGGATGTACGCAGAAGTATTTGCGACTAAGACCGCCGCACCATTTGATAATTACAAGTTATTTAAAGTTGAGAATCCAACTGAGATGGTTTTGCTCAAAGATATTCCATTCTATTCAATGTGCGAACACCATTTACTACCCTTCTTCGGAACGGTTCAAGTCGCCTATGTGCCGCAGCATGACCAAGTAATTGGGTTGAGCAAGATTCCACGGCTCGTCGATTATTGCGCCCAACAACCGAACGTTCAGGAACGTTTGACCGTTTCGATTGCGACTGAATTGCAGCGCATCCTCGACCCAGCTGGCATTGCCGTTTCAATCACAGCGCGGCACATGTGCATGGAGATGCGCGGTGTCAGCAAGCCTGGTGTCCAGACGGAAAGTAGCTATTATAGCGGTCAATTCAAGACGGATATTGAGTTAAAACGGGAATTTCTACAACGAATCGCAAAGTAGGTGATTAATTGGACGCAGCGACGATCGAACGACGCTATCAGAAATTATTAGGTCAGCTGAACCAAGCCATGCTGGCAAACAATCATCAACGGGTCCCACTGTTACGGCGAATCATGGCGCATCTCGGCCACCCAGACCATTACTATCACGTTATCCATATCGCGGGGACCAATGGCAAGGGCTCGACCGGGGCGATGCTCGGCAGTGTTTTGCAGGCTCAGGGATACCGCGTTGGGCGTTTTAGCAGTCCCGCCATTAATGACGCGCGTGAACAACTGCAATTCAATGGGACGTGGATCAGTCCAGCAGACTTCATCGATACTTATCATGAAATTTTGCCTGTTCTGAAAAATATGGGCTTGGCGGCCGGCGATGTCTCCGTGTTTGAATGGTTCTTCCTGATCAGTGTGGTCTGGTTCCGCAATCAAAACGTGCAGTGGGCGGTGATTGAAGCCGGCCTGGGTGGCTTGTATGATGCAACCAATGCGCTGGCTAGTCCCCAGCTGACGGTATTTACCAAAATTGCCCTCGACCACACGGCCATTCTCGGACCAACGATTACGGCGATTGCCCAGAATAAGTCTAAAATTATCAAGCCGCACACAACGGTCGTCACTTTGGCGGACCAACATCCCGATGCCTTGGCTGTCTTACAGACCGAAGCGCTCAATCAAGGGGTGCGGTTAGTTACGGCCAAACACACGCAACTGACCATCACGCAGCAGACATTGACCCAGATGACCGTCGATGCGCACAGCCAGTGTTTTGACTGGACACAGCTGACGTTAGGACTCGGCGCGTCATATCAGTTGCAGAACCTACAGCTTGTGTTGACCGTCGTGTCCGTGCTGCAGCACCAGCAAGTTAACCTAACAAACGCCGCGGTCCGTACGGGCTTACAGCAGGTCAGCTTACCCGGTCGTGCAACGGTCTTACAGACGGACCCGCTGATAATTGCGGATGGCGCCCATAATCCGGATGGCATGCGGGCACTAGTTTCCAGTGCACAAACGTTGCTTGCTGGGCGACACTTGATTTGGGTCGTCGGGGTTTTGCAAGACAAGGCGTATCCAGACATGACGGCAGCACTGCTTCCCGCAGCCGACGTGGTCATCACGAATACGCCAGCGAATCCAGAGCGTGCTTTACCGGCAGCGCAGTTAGCCCGAACGGCGACGGCCATGCTGACGCCAGCGTTTATGACGGCTAACGCGATGACAACGGCGCCTGAAATCTTGACGGCAACGACCATCACGGATGCGTTAACGCAAGCCCAACAGCGAGCAACGCCTAATAGTGCGATTCTGGTCACCGGGTCGTTTTACGTCATTCGTGAATTGCAACAAGCTGGCTGGAAGGGGTTGAGCCAATGACCGTTGACTGGCTGATTGCGTCAAATAATGCGGGGAAGAGTCGTGACTTGCAGGCTTGTTTGGCCTATGCCGGCGTGACCGCGCAACCTTATTTTAACCAATTCGACCGCCTGACATTTCCAGCCGAAACGACGACCAGCTACGTGGATAACGCGATCGCGAAGGCCCGTTTTGGTGCTTCACAGCTTGGTGTTCCGGTGATTGCCGATGATAGCGGCATTGAGATCCCGGCCTTGCCCAGACAATTCGGCGTCACGACCGCTCGTGATTTAGGGGTCGCGGTCAGTGGCTTTGACCGTAATCAGGAAATTTTACAAGCCCTTCGTCAGGTTCCAGATGGGCAACGCCAAGCCGTCATGCGAGCAACCTTAGCCGCTGCTTGGCCGGATGGTCGGGTCGTGGTCGTTCAGGGGACCGTTGCGGGCTACCTGGCACATTTTCAGTTAGGCCAATACTCAGGGGGCTTTGACCGGTTGTTTTGGCTGCCACATTATGGTCGGACGTTAGCCGAAATCCCCGCACCATGGCGAATCCCATTGACGCACCGGGGACGCGCCGCACTAAAACTAATCACAAAACTTTGAAAATTGAAAGGATCGGTGGAGTAGATGTTAGTACAAGATATCACCAGTTCATTAGCACAAGCAACGGATTTTGCGAGTCAGGCGTTGAATGCTCAGGTTCAACGGCACCAACAATTAGTTTTACGTTTTAGTGATTATAATCGTGAACAGCAGCAAGGCTTGACCCAACTCTGTCAGCAATTAGATGGCGTGGTTCAGGCGAGTCCCGAACAGCTGACGGTGCTGCTGAATCAATCTGCAGGCCGGCGTTTGGCCCAACAATGGTCGACCGTCTTCACGGACCAAGCAACCGTTCAGATCCAATTGACCCAAATCATGAAGCAATACGACGTGTTCTGGCAGGCTGGCGAACACCGGTTTAACTTAACGAAGAAGCCGATGATCTACGGCATTATGAACATCACGCCTGATTCCTTCTTCGATGGCGGACAGTACAAGACCAAGGACGACGTGTTGAACCACGTCGACGCGATGCTGCAAGCAGGCGCAGACGTCATCGAAGTCAATGGTCAAACGACGCGGCCAGGCTTTACTGAAGTGACGCCGGAAGTTGAGTTAGAACGGACGCTTCCTTATATTCGGGCAATCAAAGCGCGGTTCCCAGAAGCCGTTTTAGCAGTCGATACTTATAAATATGACGTGATGGAAGCCGTTTTGGCGGAAGGTGTCAGCATTATCAATGACGTCAACGCCTTCACGGATGATCCGCGGAAGCTGAAGTTGATGGCGGATAGTCAGGTCGGATTACTAACGATGCATAGTAGTCGCGAACAGGAATACACTGATTTGACGAGCAGTATGCGGCATTTCTTTGAACAGAACCTCGCTGCGCTGACGAGTCACGGGATTGATATTGAACGGATTGCCTTAGACCAAGGCATCGGCTATTCCCAAGTCGCACATGGCGAACAAGACTACGTGATGATGCGCAATATTGACGAATTTAATTACTTACGGCGTCCAATGATGGTCGCAATCTCGCGTAAAGGTTACCTGGGTCTGTTGCTTGGACTGAAGAAGGAAGACCGGTTGCCAATGACCTTGGTCACCGAAGCCGCCATGATGCTCAAGGGCGGTCGCATCATTCGGGTGCACGATATTGCTGAGACCAAGCAATTGATTACGCTACTCGGGCGCATTGAGAACGGCTACTGGCTCGCTAACCATGATTAGTCCAGACGACTTTGATGAGGTTACAGTCAATGGCGTTCGAGATTACGATGCCTATTTTGGAACACCGACTCACGATGATCACGTCTTATTTGAGCTATTAGTCGTCGGTATTCTGCAAGTCGGCCTCAGTTGGCAGGTGGCCGCGAGTCAGTTATCGATTCTGCGGAAACAGATGGCCGGACTACGGATAGATGCGGTCGCGGCCATGGATGAACCGGACTTTGAACGCTTGATGCGCACCCCTAAAGTGATGCACAATGGGCGCAAATTACGCGCCATCATTCAAGATGCGCGGGCGATTCAGCGGTTGCAGGCGGAGTATGGTCACTTTAGCACCTATCTGTGGGCATTTGTCGATGACACGCCGTTCATAATGCCGGCGCCGGATGACGATGAAGGATTACCAACACGTTCACCCCTCGGGACCCGGGTCGCCAAGGATTTACATCGGCACGGCTTTACCTTCGTCGGACCAGTCGTCACACACATGTTTTTACTGGCGGCGGGATTGATTAAATTGAATTAGTAAGCATTAGGCTGGCGGATGCTGGCCTTTTTTTATTGGCAGTTAAGTAGTTGCATTGTGCTAGTCAATTTGTCATGAATCCTGATTAAATCATGCTAGTTTGGATTCCTGTTCGTCAGCCGATGTGCGCCTTAGTCCGACTTCCGGGGCCGGCTGACAACGCTGGAACAGGGCGGACATCGATTTGAACTCACGCAGAAACCCACTGCGCAATTTCAAATACGAGTCTTCTTCTAGCCCGGGAAGACCACCCGGACAAGAAGAATTTCGCCCTTGAGCATTGTCAGCCGGCCCCTACAGTCGGGAACCCGCTCGAATGGCGGATGAACGGCCACCTATCTAGGTACAATTGATCATTGAATATAGGTGAGTGGACTTTCAGGCAGACCTTTTGAATTGGTATCGTTGATGCTTTACGACATTTGAGTACTGAGAAAATTGCCTAAATATGATTCACTATATTTAACAGACACTAGTCTTGAATTCATTCGATACAATTACTTTCATTTAGAGTGAAAGATTTTGCCATATCAGTCAACTAGCGAAAATTCAGATAAGTTCAGTGAAGCTGCTGATTCGAAAAGTTAAAACATGGATAAAAGATTTTAGCTATCGTTAGAACCAGTCTGACAGTCGAATGTCAAAATGACCTTGTATCCAGGAACCAACGATTGATTCAACAAAAAGTTGGGTTCGCACATGTCCGCCTTTCGAATAGGATCCCGGCTGGAAGGTATTCTGGGCAAGGCCAAGTGGTGAAATTTCACTTAGCAAGCGTTTTTGGCTTGGTTAGTGAAAGACCAGTATTTAAGACGTGGGTTGTCGGCTTAAATCTGTGTCCACCACGTCACGGCCATTGCCCAGAATGCCTGGAAGTCGGCGTAGGACGAGCCTATCACTGAATGTTTACGGTAACTCGCACTATTTTCAGCGCCCCTCAGCTGGTAGCTCTTGAACTTAGAAATGGCATGATTTAATCAGCCTTAATGCTAAAGAATAACTAGCACAACGGGGGTATGTATAAAATGATTACTAACACTCAGAGGTGCAAAACCGGTGTGATGATGGCCTAATCGGGGTTTGATTAATGGCGATAATTAATTCGATAAATTATGATTACTATAAGAAGGGAGGAGTTCGACATGCTATTGAAATCACCACTCATGATTGCAATTTGTATCGTTATCCTCGTCACGTTGATTGGGGTTCAGCTCTGTTTTCCGGCGAGTGCCTTTGTTCGGGGGCTGAACAAGTATAGTGGGCTGATTATGATCATCGTAATCATTGTTACCGTGGTGGTTACCAATCGCATGATTCAGCCACCCCATCAGCTCGTGACGGTGGACCTGCCGGCAGGAGTGTTAGTGTTAGGCTATGGTTATAGCTGGTGGCATCGGCGTAAGCAGAACCAGTCCAAACAAGTCACGCAACACAATCGTTCAAAGTAGTGCAGCTTTGGTAGTTAATTACGGAAAACGAAAACAGGCCTCAAAAGTGGACAAAATCTGCCGCTTTTGAGACCTGTTTTGATTGGATTCAAGTTCACTTGTCGTTCGCTAGTTACCGTGTCGCTAACGTATTTGGTAAGAACCACATCGTTATCAAACCAAGTAGCCAAGCGCCTAAGAAGAACGTCATGGCAGCGGGTAATTGATAGCCCAGTACCCATTGGCATAATAAAATCAATATGATAATGATTCCGATACTTCGATTCAGTGTGCTCATTGCGGTCCCTTCCCAGTTGCGTCGTTATCCCCGATTTGTAAATAATAGTTAAATTATATAATGGCAGCTGCATTTTGTGCTTGAATGTGCGTTAATGTATTAATTTAACGTACGAACGTTGCGTGAAAGAGTGACAAACACAAAACGATACCGGTAATGTTGCGGTATCGTTGCAAAATCGTTATATAATGTCTTAAATCGAGTTATCAGTGGTTTCATAGTCCACTTTTCCCAGTTCAATCTGAATCGTGATGTGGGTCAACGGGAATTGAGCGCTGAGGTCCTTGTTGAGTTGTTCCAAAAACGCGTTATTGTCGGCCAAAGTTGACCGGCAGAGGTGTACGGTCATGGCCGTTTCCGTCGTGCTCATGCCCCAGATGTGTAAATCGTGAATCTGGTTGACCGTGGGTTGGCTCGTCAAATAATCGGCGATTGCTTGGCGGTCAACGTTATTGGGGACGGCTTCTAGGGAGTAATTCATCGCGTCCCGTAACAGCCCCCAGGTCCCAACGAGAATCACGATCGCAATCAGTAAGGAAACGACTGGATCAAGCCAGAACCAGCCCGTTTGTAAAATGATGAAGCCAGCTATGACCACGCCCACGGAGACACCGGCGTCAGCGGCCATGTGGAGGAAGGCGCCCTTGATATTCAAATCGTGTTTTTGACCCTTCATGAAGAGGAGGGCGGTGAAGCCATTGATGAAGACGCCGACCGCTGCGACGATGATGACGTCCCACTCCGCAACCGGCCCTGGATTGCTCAAACGCTGAATGGCCTCGACCGAAATGGCCCCGATTGCGACGAGTAAGAAGACGGCGTTAAAGAGGGCCGCTAGAATCGACGAACTCTTGTAACCGTACGTATACTTGTCATTTGCGCTTTTCTGACCTAGCCACAGTGCGAGCCACGAAATGAGGAGTCCTAAGACATCGCTCAAATTATGCCCGGCGTCTGCGACCAGTGCCAATGATCCGCTCGCAAAACCGTAACCGGCCTCCAAAATGATGAAGACGGAATTGAGGGCGACCCCTAATTTGAAAGCACTGGTTTGTTGTTGGATCTGATGACTATGGGTCATATGAATCACCTACTTCTCAGTTGATTTAATGCGGTTAATCGCTATAATTTAGATATGAATGAACGAACATATGAATGTCTGTTCATGTGTATTGTAACACGCTTACATGCCCAACTCAATCAGAAATTGGAGTTTTATGATGGAAAATGAAATGCAACATGATGCGATTGTCAGTCGGTTGAATGAACTGATTCCACCGACTGATGAATTAAACCGAATTACCGCAATCTTTAAGGCGTTAGGCGACCCGACTCGCGCCAGAATTCTTTACGCACTAGCGGTTTCGAAGCTAAGTGTCGGTGAGCTGGCAACTGGGCTCACGCTGACACAGTCGAATGTGTCTCACCAATTAACGGTCCTCAAACAATTGAAGTTAGTTGTGGGGACTCGCAGCGGGCGCAACGTCCATTACCAACTAGCCGATAAACACATTATCCGAATTTTTCAGCAAGTTGCGGCACACGCAGAGGAAGCGGCGGACGAATAAGCAATATTCAAAGTGCTTATGAAAATAAATTCAGATTACCTAGTTTAGTAGACTAGATGTATTGATATTTACACGATGTGATGGTATGCTAGTGTCAACAATAAATATGAGGTGATCAACATGGCACAGTCTGCGCGGCAGTATCAAATAACTAACGAGGTCTTGAACTCAGTGACCCATGGTGTGGGGATTATTTTAAGTATCGTGGCGTTTGTTTTTCTGATGCTTAAAGCCTACACGGATGGTCAATCCCTGGAATGGACCGCGTTTATCATCTACGGGTGCTCACTGTTCGTGCTGTATACCTGTTCGACGTTGTTTCACAGCTTGTATTTCACGCGGGCGCGAGAGGTCTTTCGGATCTTCGACCACAGCGGCGTTTATATCCTGATTGCGGGGACCTATACGCCTTATAGCTTGCTGGCAATCAAAGGTTGGCTCGGGTGGACGATTCTAATAACGATTTGGGTGCTCGCCATCGCGGGGATTACCGTCAATGCCATCTGGCCGGGCCGGCTGAAGAAAATCGAAACTGTGATTTACGTGTTGATGGGCTGGATGTGCCTCGCTGGTGGTCGCCAGTTGTGGATGCACCTAGGCGTGACTGGCTTCTGGTTGCTCGTTGCCGGGGGCGTTGCGTTTACCTTGGGGGCGTTACTGTATAGCTTTCCACACATTAAATACCTTCACGTCATCTGGCATCTATTTGTCATGATTGGCACGACGCTGATGTTTTTCTCGATTTACTTTTATATTTAGTCAATCAGGTTCGTGGTCGGCCGACTTACGGATGAAAAGCCCTAACCGGTATCTTTTGGGGATGCGGTTAGGGCTTTTTTTAGCGAGGCTAAAATCAGTAATTTCTGCCTAGATTACAGAAAATACGAACCACATTAGACAAGTTCTTTAACAAAAGTCATTCCTAATCGAATGGCTTTTTTGCGTTCACCACCAAATCAGGCGCCCTTATCGGTCAGTTGGTTTGTTAATAACAAGATGAGATAAGCTAGCGGTAGAGGCGCACATTCAATTTGTCATCAAAATGTAATCAGCCAGGCGTTCCTTTTGATTGCGTTTTGAAATAAATTTCCGTAGAATGGAAGGACAGCGAAATTTTTAGTGAGGTGATAAAGATGGCATACGGGTTATTATTTGGTGGCATTTTAATGGAAGTTTTCGGGAGCTTTTTCTTAAAGCGCGCAAACGGTTTTCGGAACTTGATACCCACGTTAATGGTTTTAGTCGGGTATTTTAGTTCGTTAGTCCTCGTGACGCTTGCAATGCAACGCCTGCCGTTAGGGGTGACGTATGCCATGTGGGCCGGTCTGGGGACGTTTGCGACCGTTGTGTTAGCGGTCGTGGTCTACCGGGAACGGTTGAGTTTGTCGCGTTTAAGCGGCTTACTTGCGATCGTGATTGGAGCGATTTTACTGAACATTTAAATACAAGGGGGAATTGATGATGCGTGCATGGATTCAATTAGTTATTGCAATTGGCGTTGAAATTGTGGGGACCAGCTTGTTGAAGTTATCGGCTGGATTTAAGCACCCCTTGGTTGGGATTCTAGGCATGTTGCTGTACGGGTTAGCGATTTTTAGCTTTTCGTTGGCGCTACGCAAGATTCCGCTCAGTATTGGTTATGCCATTTGGGCCGGGGTTGGTACAGCCGTCACGGGCCTCATTGGTATTTGGGCGTTTGGGGAAGTCTTGACCGGCTTGAAGACGCTCGGATTTATGGCAATTATTATGGGGGTCGTTTTGTTGAACAAACCACTCAAGGCCCCTCAAACGGCCCCAACAACATCGCGGACAGCGCGGTGGCGGGCTCGTTATAATCGATAAAAATTAAAAAAGACCGAGTATCGGGCTTGCTTTGTGTGTTAAAGCAAGCGACTGATACTCGGTCTTTTAAAATGATTCAGGTTTAGGCACTGCATAAGGCTCCCATCGACTGCATATGACGGAGAACCTTGATTGCTCGGGCTGAACGCAGCACTTAGTCGATTGACCAGACTTCCTTGGCCGTCCCGATGACTAAGGCGAGTTTGGCCCATTGTTGTGCTTCAGTCAGTTGGTTGCCTTCTTCAGTTGAGGCAAAGCCACACTGTGTTGATAACGCCAGGTTACTTAGGGGCACCTTAGTCGTTGCCTCTTGGAGGCGGGCTTTAATATCGGCGGTCTTTTCAAGCTCTGGGAATTTGGAAGTGACGAGCCCTAAGACGAGCCGTTTGTGAGCATCGTGATTCCAAATCTGGTCCAGAACTTCGAAGCCCCCGGCCCGTTCATTGTCGTATTCTAAGAATAGGCCGTCGTAATTGAGTTGACCTAAGTAGGGTGCAACGACGTCATAGCTACCTGAGAACAGATAGGTGGACTTGAAGTTGCCCCGGCAGATGTGCGTCGTGACGGTCAAATCAGCCGGTAAGTCAGCTAGGGCCGCATTGATTACGGTGACGGCGTCGTTTGCCCACTTAGTATAGGTAGCGTGATCGGCATCTGGGTCGTTGAGCTTGCTAATTAGGAAGGCCCAAGTCGTATCGTCGAGTTGGATGTAGCGACAGCCCAGGTCATAAAAATGCTGAATCGTTTCATGGTAAGCTTGGGTGAGATCCGTTAAGTATGCGTCCCAGCTGTCATAGAATTTGGACCAGTTATCACTGCGGTTGTCACGGAAAAGCATCGTGGGTGACGGAATCGTTTGTTTAGCCAAGACGCCTTCTGGGACGATTGATTGCAAGTATGAAAAGGCATCGAAGAAGGGGTGGTCAGGATTGTAGGCGACTTTGCCGATGAGCTCAGCGTTGTCCGTACGGGTATGGTCGCCCTTGAACTTGTAGCTTTGGTGGTAGTCATATTTGCCGACACCGGTTAGGCCCCAGAGAAAATCCAAGTGCCACCAGCTACGAGAAAATTCACCGTCAGTGACAGCTTTGAGGCCTAGTTTGACTTGTTCGTCAACAATCCGTTTGATTTCGGCATGTTGAATTTTGAGTTCTTGTTCAGCAGTGATTTCACCAGCGGCTAATTGTTCGTGGGCTTTTTTTAAGCTAGCGGGGCGTAATAAACTGCCGACGACGTCAAAACGGAATGGTGCGGTTAAAGTGGTTGTTGTGGTTGTCATAAATCATCAGACTCCTTAAATTTAGTTGCGGGAACGAAAAAAGCGTCGTCCTGAATAATCAAATTATCCAGGACGACGCTGGGCCGTGGTACCACCTGAGTTCTAGGCTAGTGAACTAGTCTACTCGAGACAACTGCCGAATGATAGCGCAATTGCTAACGAAGGTAACGGTTGTTACACCGGCACTGGTTCATGTTCATACGCTGAGCACTCACCAGAACGAACTAGGAAACCAGACCATCTTCATTGGTTGTGCCGATACCGTTTCACCACCCCGGTACTCTCTGAACAGCGACGCCAACTACTCATCTTTTAATCGTTCTTTAATTATTGTCACCTATCATACTGGTAATTATTTTAAATGTCAAATTTAATTTAAAGCGGGGATGGGTGAGTATGGTCCGCTTCGTGCCATGCTATAATGGCAAGTAACATGCGATTGGGGGCAAACTATGGATAGAATCATTCGATTTTTCAAGCGGGACGATGTCGATTTATACTTAACGTTGGCGTTGTTGATCATCATCATTTACTTAATGTGCGGCTTTGCGACGGTCGTGCTCTTAACCACGATTTTTGCGTATTTGGGGGTCAAACTCAGTCGGTGGTTGAATTTGCACACGCATCTGCCGTACTGGATTGCCGTGATCGTCGTCTATGTTGGAGTGATTGCGCTGTTCATTGGGGCACTCTCATACGCCGCTCCGACCTTGGTCGACCAACTAAAAGTCATACCTGATATGATTTCGCGGGCAATCACGCACCATCCCGTGCTTAATAAGAATATTGATAAGTGGGTCAATCAAGCCATTCATAGTAGTGAGCTCATCCAAAATAGTAAGTCGTTGCTAGTGACTGGTATCAAGGGCTTAAGCGAAGTGGGAACTGGCTTTACCCATGTCTTAATGGCCATCTTTTTGAGCTTTATTTTCGCCGTTTCGCGGGGGCGGATGATGGTATTCGGCCGCCAATTCTTACAATCCAAGTTCAAAAAGTTCTTCGCTAATGTTTATTATCTGACACATAAGTTCGTGATGATTTTAGGCCGGATTATTGAAACGCAGTTGGTGATTTGTACGATCAATACGATTCTGATGACGATTGGCTTCGTGATTATCGGGATGCCAAGTATCATGGTGTTGTCGATCATCGTCTTTATCCTAGGCTTAGTGCCAGTCGCCGGCGTCCTGATTTCGATGGTGCCACTCACCTTGCTCGGATTTGCGTCGGGTGGCCTGATTCGGGTCGTTTGGATCATCGTGCTGGTTATCTTGATTCACGCCTTCGAATCGTATTTCTTGCACCCACGGTTAATGGCGGACCGGACCGACTTACCGGTCTTCGTTACGTTTATCACGCTGATTATCATGGAAAGCCTACTGGGTGCTTGGGGCTTGATTATTGGGATTCCAATCGTTTCGTTCTTCCTAGATATTTTGGGCGTGCAGAATTCTGAACCGCGGCGGGTGACGTCGAGTAACAAGTCAGCATCATGATGGGTTTAAATCAATCTGAAGAATCAATTGGATGTTAGTCGTAGTCCATATTAACTTTCTGATAGACAGAGGCTGCTAAAACACTCAATTACTGGATTTTAGTTTGCCACTCTGAAATAAAATCAGCCCTTAAAGCGGAAGCTTCTGGCCGCTTTGAGGGCTGATTTTATGCTTTTGGGGAATGTGGTCAAAGCAATTTGATAATTTTGTAGCAACTTCGATATACAATAGCGGTTTTTCGTCATACAATAACTGTGAGCTGAAGTCCCTGTTTGAAATAAAAGTAAGAAAGCTGTCATGTCTGTTTTAGTCTATTTATACGCGTTGTGCTAGTTATTCTTTAGCATTAAATATGATTAAATCATGTCAACTCTTAAGTTCAAAATCAATCCAGATGATGTCTTTTTACTTTGGCAAATCAGTCAATATTCGACCTCATTCCAGTCAACATCAGACCACGCTTCAGTCATTGGCTGTTTTGACTTGGGAACAGTATAAGGATTTTCAATACGTGGTACGAGTGTATATGATTCCCCATCTTTGGCTGGGATGAGTAACCAGCGTTGCCCTTTTTTAAAACGTCCGTCTTTAGGTAGACTTAATGCCAATGAATTGCCGAGGCTAACAGTTTTTATCTCAACCATGTCAGTACCTCCTGTTAGTAAATATCTTCTTGATATCATAAATATAACACGTAAATACCAGACTGCGTAGTTGAAACGATTGTGATAACTAGATGATCAGCATATGATTTATGAATGTTTCTGAAAGCGTACATCGCGAAGTTGACCGTTCACCGTTTTGTGCAAGCTTACGAAACAGTAATAATTTTAGTAATTGATGATATTGAAAATTTATCAACATTATCAGCCATGCAACGCTATAACTTGATCATGACTCACAAAAGCTAGCAATCAAGCGCATTAATTGCCTTTGATTGCTAGCCTTTTTTATTAGGATTTAGTTGAATGTTTCTGCGGCGTCCGGGCGTGTCGAACCGTCAAGTTAAGCAGGGTGGCGTCCGTCGCTGGCTTGGTGAACAGCGGAATCGTTTCTTCCAGCACATCACTAAAGGCGAGGCCGTACCAGATGGCCGGTGACGGGGTGATGTTTTGCAATAAGACGCGTCCGCCAATCATTAGTCGGTCAAATTGACTCATGGACGGGTTGCTGGCGAGGTCCATGATTTGTTGATTTTGGACGACAAACTTGAAATCCCCGACTTGCCGCGGTTGTGTAATGCCGTAGCGTGAATATTGAGGGTCGATACTGTGGTCCGCAATCAAGTTAGTGACGATTTGTCGCAAATAAAGGTTGATATGCTGGGATTTGCGGAACCCTAAATTGAGCTGTACTTCCACAATGTTGCGTGTTCCAAGCATATCGACGCTGTAGCTACAGTCATAGGGCCGGTTCGTTTCGTTGATGGTGATAAACCAGTAGACTTTGGCGCGTTTGGGCCGCTTGTCTAAAATGGAGTACAGAATCGAACGCTTGACCCGGTGCTGGTGGTCCACCTTAGCCAAGTAGACTAGGTTAGTGGCGAATAACGGCAGGTGGTCATCGTGACTTAGTGCGATGAGCTGATTGCGATAATCCAGCAGACTGATTTGTTCGTTGGCTTGGTTGTAACGCAACCGCCGGCGATTACCGAAGAACCAGACGACCATGATCAGAAAAATCACGAGCGTTAATCCCAGTGTCAGATAACCACCATGTACAAACTTACGCAGACTGGCAGCTAAAAAGACCGTTTCCAGGGCCCCAAAGCCGCACAAGAGGGTGAGCGATAACGCGCGGTGGCCCTTCATATGAATCCATTGACTGAGTAAAATGGTCGTCATCAACATCGTTAACGTGATGGCCAGGCCGTATGCCGCTTCCATGTGGGCCGAGGTCTGAAATAGCCAGACGATCCCCAGGGTGACAAGACATAGTAGCCAATTGATTGCACCGATGTAGATCTGGCTGCGCACATTGCTCGGATGTTTGATAATCATGCGCGGCAGGAATTTCAAACCAACCGCTTCGTCGACTAGCGTGTAAGAGCCTGTGATCAGTGCTTGTGAGGCAATAATGGCCGCAATGGTCGCGAGAACGATCATCGCGATTTGCCCCCCAGCAGGCACCATTGCGTAAAATGGATTGACGTCGGTGTCGTTACGCCAAGCAGCGGCCTGATAGTGGTTGAGCATCCACGCGCCTTGACCGAGATAATTCAGAATCAGCGTCGTGTAGACGAAGGGCCAGGTGGCGTCAATGTTGGCCTTACCCACGTGCCCCATGTCAGAGTAGAGTGCTTCCGCCCCAGTCGTGGCCAGAAAGACGCTACCGAGAATGAAGAGCCCCATTTTATTGGCTGGGCTAAAGAGGACCTCGATCGCGTACAGTGGTGAAAAGGCCTTGAGAATCATTGGCGCCTGACTAATGTTGATGAGGCCAAAGAAGCCGATGACCGTAAACCAAATTAACATCATTGGACCGAACGAGCGACCGACCACGGCGGTACCGAAACCTTGAATCATGAAGAGCACGAGCAAAATACCGGTGACGGTCAATGGCACGAGCCACGGATGCAGCGAAAAGGCGCTGAGATTAGGGAGCCCTTTCAGTCCTTCAACGGCCGAAGTCACCGTCACAGCTGGCGTTAAGGTGCCATCAGCGAGTAACGCCGCCCCACCAATCAAAGCGACAAAAATCAACCATTTGGCCCGATGCCGAACCAGTGCATAGAGGGCGAAGATGCCGCCTTCGTGGTGGTTATCGGCCCGCAATGCAATTAAGACGTATTTGACCGTAGTAATCAGCATCAGGGTCCAAAAAATCAGTGAAACACTCCCGATGACATAATCAGGCGTTGCGTTTTTCAACTGGCCCGCATCGTTAATCAGGGCGTTCATCACATAGAGCGGCGAGGTCCCAATATCGCCATAGACGACCCCGAGGGTGATTAACATCCCAATTAATGAACGCTCTTGAATCCGTTGCTTGCGCATGAGTGATTGACCCCACTTCCATCTAGAATGTGACTCATACTATACTAGCTTTTGACCAAAGTGGGTAACAAGACAGACTAAAACTTGCTTAGGTTAACCAATTTTAGTGCACATTTCGTTAGGTGAACTTTGATTCGGGGGATGGCGCCGAAAATATAACGGACAGCGGACGCCGCTAATAGGCTACTGTTATTGGAATTCTGAGTCGCGACACTTGGAATTTGGACAATACTGGAAAATGCGGTGTGGTATAAAATGTTTTTATTGATTGACATTTAATGTATTAATAATATGTGGCATGAATCAGTCAAAAAGCATATAATCGATTTTGATGTGATTAACGGCTCTAGCATGACATTCTGTCTGAATTGGTGTGTTGAGTACGGTTAGGAGCAGTCTTTAATATGATTAATTTCATATTTATTGGAGGCCGGGATAGTTGAGGGTGCGGATAAGCCCCCCTTCAGAACATCGTGACTTCGAACTATCATTAGGTTGTGGGGAGAGAAAGAAAATGTCTAAGAATCGAACGGCCGTCACGATACTAACGCTGGTAACGTTGGTTTTGCTCAGTCCGTTGTTACTTAATCAACATGCCATCTTAGGTGTTGATGGGTATTTTCAATATAATCGAATTTATGAAGCAGCAATGCAAATAAGGCACGGTAATTTTAGTTTTATCAACCTTTATTCATTCCAACAAGCTGGCCGGGTCGTGAATAGTTTGTATAGTCCGCTGATTACATACTTGGCAGGTGCGTTACTGCTATTACTTGGAACGTGGTTTAAATTTCAGCTGGTTAGTAATTTTCTACTGTACTTTACCAGCGGTTATCTCATGTATCGGGCGGCACAAAAGTTGCACCTACCGAAGAAGTTGTCGATTTCGTTGGGCGTTATCTTTTTATCGTCAAATGCGGTCTATGGGTTTATTCTAGGAACCACGTGGCGGACGGTCGCACTGGGCTTGTTACCGATGTTCGTGGGCCCCATCATTGACTTATACAAGGGTGAATGGACGCTGACTAAAATGTTGAAACTCGGCGTGATGGTCGGTTTTTTCGCGTAATTTCAAGTATTGACGATCGTCCTCTTTTTACCATTTTTAGTGCCATTTGCAGTCCACGGACTTTGGCAGACTAAATATCGCGTCAATTCACTGCTAAACCTATTGGCAGGGGCGCTGTTTGCGGCTATTCTCAGCCTGAATGCGTTATTACCAATACTGGAAGTTTATCGTGGTAATATGTTGATTTCACCGGTTGCGATGGATTTGGTTGATAATGCTAGCAAGATTCTCCAGCCGCTTTATACCGGCGTAGAATCTAGCAGTGATATTGTCTTAACCGTGATTGTGTACGCGATGATTGTTGGGCTGATTTTGTTTTGGTCGCAATTAAAACCCTTTACCAAGCTGTTCTCAATTACGGCGCTGGTCTATGTCATTATAGGGACGGCGTTGTTTCCTTGGGATTTGGTTCAAAAGGCCATGCCGGTATTGCAGTCCTACTTACAGATGCCTCGTCGAATCTCGTTAGCAGGAACGCCATTTTTAATTGTCGCCACTGCACTGGTCTACTACGAAGCAGCGCGGGACACGGAAAGTCAATCACTGAAAAAAGGCGTGATGGTTACTGGACTGGTCTTGGGTGTGCTTTCGTTAAGCTTATGCACGCAAAAAGTGGCACATAATGTTCACTTTACAACGCAGGAGACCACGTCACTGGCGGATGGACTGCATACGCCAAAAGTTAACGTCCATTCCAAATTAACACGAATTAGTCAGTTACAGCCGGCCTTTCATACGCGGGATTTGAGTGTATTGATTGCCCAAGTTGATCGGACAACACCGGACTATGTGCCCGTCACGCATAAAATTGCTAATCGGCCGGCGGTTTACTCGCAGGTTTATCGCCAGTATACGCAAAAATTTTCAGCGCAACGCTAGCATTTCAAATACAAAGTCATTCATAAAGGCATCCAAGTGAGCTGGAACGCCAAGCATGCTAAAATGCGTGAATTACCGGTGACGGCGTATAAACGGACCGTTTTGACCCTAAACGGCCGTCGAATCAGCGCGACGCAAATCAAGCATCACTGGGTGGGCAATATTTCGATTAAGCAGAAGGCCGGTCACAATGTCCTGACGATTGGCTATGCGGATAGCTTCATCACGAAGCTGGGCGACTTTATGGCTGAGATACTCTGGCTAGCGATCGCCGTTTTACTGATTTTAGCGAAGCTTCCAGACTGGCAGCGCATTCGAGTCAAAGCGACTCAAGTTTAATCACTGAATCGCTTTGGCGGATGCCCGTTTTAAAGCGGCGAACCGAACTACTGTCATCGAACTAATACAACAAACTAGCGGTCACATTCCATGCATACGTGCATCGAACGTGACCGCTAGTTTTAGTAAATCATTAGTTATCGTCAGTTGCCGTGGCTTTCAATTGCGAATGCTTGACCGAGTAGCTGAAGTAGACGACCATCCCGATGGCTAACCAAACCACGAAACGAATCCAAGTGACGGGTTTCAAGTTGATGAGTAGGAAGACGCAGCAGATGATCGACATGATTGGAACGAACGGAACCCAGGGTGTCTTGAATGGGCGCCGCAAATCTGGTTGCGTTTTACGTAGTCGCAAGATGGAGAACGAAACTAGGGTAAAGGCCGTTAAAGTCCCGATGTTGACCAATTCTGCTAGGTCAGCTAACGGAATGAACCCACCCATGATTGCGGCAATCGTTCCAAATAAGACGGTTGATTTGAGTGGTGCTCCGGTCTTCGCGCTGATGTCGCTGAAGACGTGCGGTAATAGGCCGTCGCGCGACATCGAGAACGAGATACGAGTTTGACCATACAGGCAGACCAACATAACGGTGGTCATCCCGAGAATGGCGCCCAAGTCGATGATGCCCGCCATCCAATTTTGACCAGAGTAGATCAAGACGGCTGAGATTGGATGGTCGATGTATTTCGCGAAAGTTTCAAAAGGCACCACGCCGGTCATAATCGCAGAAACGGCGACGTAGAGCACGGTACAGATCCCGAGTGAGAGCAACATCGAACGTGGCAAAGTCTTAGACGGTTCTAGGGTTTCCTCCACACTGGATGAAATCGCGTCGAAGCCGATAAAGGCGAAGAAGACACTGGAAGCCGCGCCAAAGACGCCTTTGAAGCCGAATGGCAGTAGTGGGTGCCAGTTGGCTGGTTTGACGAACCGCACCGCCGTGAAAATGAAGAGCAAGACCACCGCTAACTTGATGACGACCATGATGTTGTTGACGCGTTTGGTTTCTTTGACCCCCAGCGAAAGTAAGATGGTGATTAAAATAATAATCGTAAACGCCGGTAAGTTAAAATAGCTGGTCACGCCCGGAACAGAACCGGCCGCGGCAGATAATGCGGTTGGTAGCTTCAGTCCAAAGCCGGCTAAAAATGATTGAAAATAACCTGACCACCCAGCGGAGACGGTCGAAACAGCGAAGAGGTATTCTAGCATCAAGTCCCAGCCAATTACGAAGGCCACGATTTCACCTAAAGTCGTGTAGGCGTAAGTGTAAGCTGAGCCACTTTCGGGAACCATGGCCGCAAATTCAGCGTAGCAGAGTGATGCAAACAAGCAGGCAATCGCCGCTAAGACGAAGGAAATCATGAGTCCTGGACCGGCCGTCAAAGCGCCAGTTCCAGTTAAAACGAAAATCCCAGTCCCAATGATGGCACCAATCCCCAACATGGTTAGATCAAAGGTTTTGAGCTCTTTTTTGAGCGGACTGTGATAAGTGGCTAACATGGCATTAATATCTTTTTTGCGGAGTAGCCGCGTGTGTGATAAATCCATAATCATCGCCCCATTTCGATGTGATGGCTTAAGTTTAATTGGTTTTGATAAAGTTGCGATGGTCAATCTGACTAAAATAAAATTAATAATAGGTGATAGTAGCTAAAAATCAGATAATTGGACCTAATGACGCAAGCTATGGCAGCTGAACGTGGATTGTCTGACTAATCGTGATTAATTAGCCGTAACCTGTAACACTGATTAAACCGGTGTTATTGCGCATACGTTGGGGGTGGTATTTCTGACGGTTAACTTACCTTTGGTTGGGACTGTTAGTGGTCATTTGTTGAAATAAGGACATTTTTGGCGAGGATGATTATCGGTAGTTCAGTCTAGTTGCGAAAAATGAACTTCAAGAGCGTGCATGGTGTGTGGTCTGAATCTTGTTTTGAAAGCATGCTATGACGATCGTTTCCATGAATAAAATTGGATTATGATTATTCTGGCACTATTTCGATTAATTAAATTCGAAAATTAATTTTTTCTACATAGGAAACAGGTTGTGATAGATAGCTGTCACTCATATGGGATTGCAGGCTCACTACTCTGCACGCCTATCGACATAAATTCACTTATTTCGAGTATCGAATTGATTGCAACTTTGCCATCAATGAATACGACTGATCGTCATTATTTAGTGACAATGGAACGGGGGTTTGCTATGTTTGTTGTATTTAAGGGGGGACACGATGAATTTTAGTCAATCTTCAAAGCTGCTTACAACCGTCGAATTACTGGGGAGCCCCGTGGATGGGATTTGTTCATTCATCGCACCGACAACATTGTCGAACTTATTTTACGAAATTGGTAGGTCATGACCATGTTTTCAGCGCATAAAGTGAAACTCGTTGCGGGCGTTCTTATTTTGATTTGCTTGATTGTCGGCTTTCGTGTGTATCGGTATGTCCATGGTCTCAATCAGGCAAGAACTGCAGTAACCACGATGTTGAAAAGCAGTCCATATCGCGCACGGGTACCGAGAAACGCCATGTACAAAGTCAGCTCGGGTTCTTTTAGTGTCAGCGATTGGTATGAATGTACATTTGCAACCAACAAAACGTTAACGGAAAGCAAGAAGTATCTGCAGTTTTTTTCGCTACCGCAAAAGAAGCTAACACTCAAAAACTGCCCAATCGTCTACCGTGTCATCGTTAGACCGCCAACTAAGAAAATCAAGCATTGGACGGGCAAAGTTTATCTCGATACCAATCAAGTATCCAGTACTTCTGCCCGCTCGCTTTATGTTCACAATCTAAATGGGCTGTCTGTGCATAAATTATCGGCTCCGTAGTTAATGGATACGGTCGCGTAACATCGACTGAAACGGGATTTTAAGCTGAGCGCCGACTACCTCAAGTGCATTCTCGAGAATCGTTCACAAATAGTCAGCGATTCAACCAAATTAAAGCGAGTCGTCAATTTATGATTTTGTAAAGTTGTACTGGCCAATATCGGCGGGCACAACTTTTTTATACATAGCGGGAGATCGTCAAAAAAGCGACCAGTCACACGACTAGCCGCTCCACAAGTTCAGTTTATTAGCGATGCCGGCGATAGTAGCGGTAAACGACGGCTAATAAAATAATAATTAGTAAAATACCAACGGCTGCACGGGGACCCGCAATGTGTTCGGTCAAATGAAACATGCGAATCGGGCCGAGACCGTGGATTCCAAGCATTCCAAGCATTGAACAGCCCTCCTTAATCGTAATTATTAGCTTTTTGATGGGTAATTGCAAAAATAACATTCGCAAAAGATTATTATCTTACTACCAACTGCGGTAAAATAAAACCATCATAAAAAAATTAGGTGGGTGCCTCCATTGCAATATATTCAGCCAATCTTATATACGATTGTTATTATAAACGCGGCCGCAGCTTTTATCACCGTTTTTCGGGACGGAGATCGCGATATTGCCGCGACGTGGGCTTGGCTTTTAGTGTTGATTCTATTGCCAGTTGTCGGGTTCATTGCGTACGCTTTTGTTGGCCGGAAATTGCCGAAGAATCGACTGTTCCGGTTACGGAAGGAGACGCAGATTCGACTGGAGCAAATGATCCAGCGGCAACGAGAAGCGCTGGGGACCGAGTTGATGCCGGCGGATGCCGTGACGAGTTCCGTACGGGGAATGGTCAGTTTGTTTTTGAACTCTGATGGTGCGTTACTGAGTCGGAAAAATCGGGTCAAAATTTATACGGACGGTCATGAAAAGTTTCACGCGATGTTTCAAGACATTGAGGCGGCTAAGAACCATATTCATATTGAGTATTATACTTTTTATAACGACCAAATCGGGAATGAACTGTTGCACTTGCTGGAACGCAAAGCTGCCCAAGGCGTCGATGTCCGGGTACTCTATGATCCGTGGGGGTCAATGGGGACATTCCGTAGCTTCTTTAAACATTTAGAAGAACTTGGCGGCCATGCGCGGCCGTTCCTGGGGGCGCATTCCGCCGTCTTAGACTTCCGACTGAACTTCCGGGATCACCGTAAAATCGTGGTGACGGATGGCCGGGTCGGCTACGTCGGTGGGTTTAACGTTGGTGATCAGTATCTGGGACGTAATAAGAAATTTGGCTATTGGCGAGATACTCATCTACGTATCGTGGGCTCTGGCGTCTTCGAATTGCAAGAACGGTTCATCCGCGATTGGAACGCGACTGACCCTGACCACCGGATCGTGCCCGACGTGAATATGTTCCCAGTGATTCGGGTGAAAGGGAACACGTCATTACAAATCGTTTCAAGTGGTCCAGATAGTGATGGTCAACAAATCAAGCTGGGCTATATCAAAATGATTATGACGGCGCAGCACCGCTTATGGATTCAGTCGCCGTATTTGATTCCAGATGATTCGGTACTCGATGCGATTAAAATCGCCGCAATGTCGGGTGTCGATGTTCGAATCATGGTGCCAGATAAGCCTGATCATGCGTTTGTCTATCGTGCGACGCAGTACTATGCGCGTGAACTCGCGGATGCCGGTGTGAAAATCTATTATTATAATAATGGGTTTATCCATGCCAAGACCATCGTCATTGATGGGCAAGTCGCCTCGGTCGGGTCCGCCAATCTGGACTTCCGGAGCTTTAAGTTGAATTTTGAGGTCAACGCCTTCTTGTACGACGCTGACCTTGCCCAAGAGTTGGAACGCATCTTCTTGGATGATCAAAAACTCAGTAGCCTAATCACCGTTCAGGACTTTAAGAATCAGTCCTGGTGGTTGAAGTTCAAGCAGACGTTCTCAAGGCTCCTGTCTCCAATCTTATAATTTTAAAAAGCTGATTTCGAAATGAAAAACTTC